>DYDC01000246.1 GCA_020718125.1 Methylacidiphilum sp.
GCCCTTTCAGGGCGCAATCCTATTTTACGATGGCGTTGTCCCAGGGCGTTGCCCTGGGCTGGCATACGGCCACGCCGTTGGCGTGGCTTCGGACGCGCGGCCGCAGCGCCGCGAGCGCGGTGTGTTTCTGGACAACAAAACCGACGAGGATTGTCATTACTTGGAAAGAATGTGCTCAATTAAGGGCACCTCCGGCAACTCTTTGCTGGCGCAGCGGCGTTGTAGGCCGCTTCTGCGAAGCGGCGAATTTAGCAAGAGTTTCGCCGGCTCGCAGAGTCGGCCTACAACGAATTTCATTTGGCGAATAGTTGCCGGAGGTTCCCTTTATCATCTGAACATCACTCCAAATCCTCCACCCGCATCCGCTTGGTCGGGCAGCCGGCTTTGAGCCACGCCATGATGAAGGGGTCGAGGTCGCCGTCCATGACGCCTTGGATGTCGCTGGTCTCGCAGCCGGAGCGGAGGTCCTTGATCATGCGGTAGGGCTGGAAGACGTAGGAGCGGATCTGGTTGCCCCAGCCGATCTCGCCTTTCTCGCCGTAGAATTTCTCCATCGCGCCGCGCTTGTCGTCCATCGTCTTTTCGTAGAGACGCGAGCGGACGATTTTCATGGCCGTCTCGCGGTTCTGGTGCTGGCTGCGCTGGGCCTGGCATTCGACGATGATGCCGGACGGGATGTGGGTGATGCGGACGGCGGTCTCGACTTTGTTGACGTTCTGGCCGCCTTTGCCGCCGGAACGGTAGGTGTCAATCTTCAGGTCGGAATCCTTCACCTCGACCTCGACGTCGTCCTCGATCTCGGCGATGACGTCCACGCTGGCAAAGCTGGTGTGGCGGCGGGCGTTGGCGTCGAAAGGGCTGATGCGCACGAGGCGGTGGACGCCGCGCTCGGCCTTGAGGTAGCCGTAGGCGTAGTCGCCGGTGACGAGGAGGGTGACGCTCTTGACGCCCGCGCCTTCGCCGGGGAGCATGTCGAGCAGTTCGGCCTTGAAACCGCGTTTTTCAGCGTAGCGCTGATACATCCGCAGGAGCATGGAGGCCCAGTCGCAGCTCTCGGTGCCGCCCGCGCCGGCGTGGATGGCGATGATGGCGTTGCTCTGGTCATGGACCTGGCCGAGGAGCGTCTGAAGCTCGATCGTGTCCATCTCGGCGGTGAGCGCGACGACGTCGCGGGCGAGGTCCTTGAGGGCTTGGTTGCGGTGGGTGTCGTCGGCCTCGGATTCAATCAGTTCGGCGAGGACGCGGGCGTCGTCGAGTTTGCGGCGGGCGTCGCCGAGCAGCTCGATCTTGCGGCGGAGGGAATTGGCCTCGTTGAGGACGGTCTTGGCTTTGTTCTGGTTGTCCCAGAAGGCGGGGGCGGCCATCTGGGCTTCGAGTTCGGTCAGGCGCTTCTGGCAGGCGTCGAGGTCAAAGAAACCTCCTCAGATGAGCGAGGCGCTCATCCTGCGTCTGGATGCGGTTCGTGAATTCCGTGAGTTGTTCCAACATGGTCTGTAATGCGTAATCCGTAATGCGTAAGGCCGATTCTGGATCACGCATTACGCATTACTCGTTACTCTTCGTTTCCACATGCCCGCGGCAATCTCGACGACGGCCCATAACACCGTCAATCCGAGGCACGCGAGGGCGAAGACATCACCATAGCGGACGTAGAAAGTCAACGGCCGCACGCCGGGCGGCGGGACGCGGATGGTCAGGGTCTTCGATCCGGTGACGAAGATGCCCTCTGCAGGTTTGCCGTGGATGGTGTCCACGACGCGGCCGAGGGTGTCCACGTAGCCGCTGAGGCCGCTGTTCGCGCAGCGGAGCAGCGGCGTGCGGGTCTCGATGGCGCGGAAGACGGAACTGGCGGCGTGCTGGTAGGCGGCGGCGGAGGTCTTGAACCACGCGTCGTTGGTGACGTTGACGAGGAGGTTGGCGCCGCGCGCGACGAACTCGCGGGCGAGGTAGGGGAACGTGTCCTCGAAGCAGATGAGCGGGCCGATGGCGACGGGCGGGTCGGTCATGCGCTGGAGGACGTAGTTGGTGCCGCCGCTGAAACTACCGGGGATCGGCGTCACGTATTTCATGAACGGCAGCCAGCGCTGGAGCGGCACGAACTCGCCGAACGGCACGAGATGCATCTTCCAGTAGGGCGGCTGCACGGTCACGTCGGGCCGCGCGAGGAATACGGCGTTGTAATCGCGCCGCGTCTCGCCCTTCTCCCAGCCTTCGGAGTCCATCGAGCCGGTGAGCAGCCACGCCTGCGAGCGCGTGACGATGTTGCTGATGATGACGAACGACTCCTTGTCCCAGCGGAAGAACCCCGGCGTCGCGGTCTCGGGCCAGAGGATGAGTTGCGGCTTCTGTTTGCTGCCGGTGATGGCGGTCTCGGTCAGCTCGCGCAGCCGCGTGCGCGACAGCCCGGCCATCGCCTGTTCCTCGGCAAACGCGGCCTCCTTCACCTCCTGCGGGATGTTCGGCTGGATGAGCGCGACGGTGAGCGGCTCGCCCTCGGGCCGGTAGCGCACGACCTGGCGCACGCCGAAATTCCACGAAATGGCTACTGCGGCGATTGCGATGAGGAACTCGGCGTGCGGCCGCCGCCCGAAGCCGCGCTCGCGCATCAACCGTTCCACGGTGAGCAGCAGGGCGATGTTGAAGAAGCACATCAGGAACGAGACGCCATAGACGCCGGTGAACTCGGCGATCTGCGCGATGCCGATGGCGACGCCGGTGTTGGCGTGCTGCGACGCGCCGAGGTTGTTCCACGGAAAGCCGGTGATGACGTGCGCGCGGAGCCATTCCTGCGCGACCCAAGTCGCCGAGAGCAGCAACATGATCGAGAGGTTTTCCCCCATGCCGCCGCCTCCGAAGCGCCGCGTCGCGACCGCCACGGCCGCGCCCCAGATGCCGAAATAGACCGCGAGGTAAACCGCCAGCAACAACCAGCCCGCGACCGTGACGTGCCACAGCCAGTAGAACACCCCGACGAAGAACACGAACCCCGCCAGCCAGCCAAGCCACCAGCCATCGCGCGGCGTCTGCCCGCGCGCCGCGACGAACAGCGGGACCAACGCGAACCAACCGAGCCAGCCTTGGTCGAGATTCGGAAACGCCACGACCAGCAGCGCGCCGGTGAACACCGCCAGCAGCCGCGGCTGGCGAAGCTCCGGCTTCGCGAGCCGCGCCACAACGGCGCCGAGGATCGAGTTGCGTTCGTTCATTTGATGACGGTTCCCGTTTGCGAAGGCTCTTGTTTAGACCCCGCGCCATCCGCGGTCAAGGCGGCGCATGAGAAGAGTGGGCCGGGCGTCCCGCGCGGCCAACAATAGATGCGCCGTGCGGGACGCACGGCCCACCCCATGGCAACCGGCCCTTGCAGCGAGGCGGCCCGGCTCGTATCATTTCGCGCCAAGGACCCGGCGCAGCGCGGAGTCGAGGCGCACGAACAACATGAAACGCATCGTCATAACGGCGGCCTTTGCCACGGTGGCGCTGGCGGACCCGGAGCCGTTGTCGCCGGACCAGCCCGTGCCGCCGCCTTATCGCTACTGGCAGACGACGATGTTACGGAAGTTCGACTCCAGCTACGCGCCGACCCGGAACGAGACGAAGGTCGAGGAGGTCTATCCCATCGAAGGGCGGATGTATTTCCACCGGCTCGTGATGAAAAACGGCAAGCCTGTCTCGCCGGAGAAACAGGCCAAGGAAGACAAGCGCGAGGCCGAGTTCCGCGATTCGATCCGCAAGGGCTTCAAGCCGAAGCACGGCGAGGAAATGACCGGCCTGACCACGCGGTTCACCACCGAGGAACTGGAGCGGGCATTCGCGATGGAGGAGGTCGGCCGTGAGATTCTCAACGGCCGGCCCAGTGTCATCTACAAATATCAGGGCCGGCCCGGTCGCACCCTCAAGGTCGGCGGCCAATACCAGAAGTTCTTTGATGTCGCAGTGGACGCCGTGTGCGGCCGGCTCTGGCTGGATGAACGGGAACGCCAGCCCGCGCGCGTTGAGGTGCGGCTGAAACGGCCCGCGACGCTGATGTTCGGCCTGCTGGTCTGGATCAAACAGGTCAAGATTGACGTCGAGTGGGAGCGGCTCGAGCCGGGAGTCTGGTGGCCGCGCGAGGCGGAGGGGTTCGCCGACGCGCGCTACTACATCATCAAGAGCTTCATCATGCACGGCCGCGTCGTGAACGACGGCTTCGCGAGACTGCCCGCCGACTCGCGCACCGACAAGGCCGCCGACAAACCGTAGCCGCGTCAGCTATCCGAGCGGCCCGCCAGCCGCCACAGCCAGACGCACAGCGCACCCGTCAGCACGACGCCGACCGCATTGACCCACAACGGCAACGGCCAGCCGGCGAACACCACCTCGAAGCGCGTCACCAACCGCGCCAGATGGATCACCGCCACGATGCCCAATATCGTCCCCGCCACGCGAAGCCCCAAGACCCTCGATTTG
>DYDC01000247.1 GCA_020718125.1 Methylacidiphilum sp.
CCCTCTCTGGCTCGCCTCCGGGTTCATGTATCCGCTGGCGTTCGTGGTCCTGATGCTGACGATTCGCGCAAGGACCGCCCGGCGGGAGTCAGAGCGTCCGTAGTAGCGGCGAAGCGGGTAACGACCGTGGAGCGAAGGGACGCGGGAAAGTGGATGCGTGATGGTAACTGCTCAGGTAGCCACCCCAAAGCGGGCGTGATGAATCAGAACGACGAAAGCAACGTGAAGACACCGAGCCAACCGGCACCAGTGGCGGCAACGCCTCCGCAAGCCGGAGAAATCCGCGACCGCGAGCCGCGGGGGCGGATGGAACGCCCGGTCTGGACAGAACGCATGTTGACGCGACTCGCGTTGGGCGAGTCAGCGAACCGGCAGGGTTTGCGCGCTATGGGCGGCTGTCCTTGGCAGCGGAGCACGAGTGGACGCGGACAATCGTGGCGACACGAACCCACTGACTGGAGAGCCGGATGCGGGAGACCCGCCTGTTCGGTTCGGAGGGAGGGGTGAAGTTCAATCCTTCATCCCTGCCCCTGTCTTTGCGGGCGTTTTGCCGGCCGTAGTGCGCTTGGTCTTTACGCGGGGCTTGGCAGCAACGGGCGTTTTGGCTCGCTTGGGCCGCGCTTCGGCGGACGGCGGCGTTGCGGCGGTCTGCGTGTCCATCTCGATGCCGAAAACGGCGCTGATGTCGCTCTCGGGAAGTTCTGGGCCGGTCCCGGCGGTTTTCGCGGCCAGGTCGCTCACGGTGGCGGCGTGGGTGATGAGTTCTTCGTGGTTGACCGAGCGCAGCAGAAACAGAAGCTCCGGGCTTTGGTCCAGGCGCGCGCCGACGCCGTAGAGGACCGCCGCGACGTGTTTGCACATCGTCGCCCAGTCGGGACAGGAACATTCCATCTCGATTTCCTTGGGCGAGGGGAACAGGCCGGTTTCCTTGCGGCTGATGACGCCCATGACGTGGTCGGAGAACCGGCCCTGAAGCAGTTCCACCAACGAGCCGATGCCGCCGCCGCATTCGCGGCAGAGCGTTTTCCATTTCGCCCTGGCCACCGGGGCGATGGCGATGTTGACGCGGTAGAGTTCGGAGCCGCTGACCATCGCTTCGATTCCGCCCTGGCGCACGTCGAGGTGGACCACCGAGCCGTTGCGGACGTAGGTGCGCCCGCGCGGCAGGCGGTTCTCAAAGTCGCTGTAGGATTCAAGGTTCTCGCACCAGGCCTTGCCCCAGAAGGTGCTGGCAATCTTGCGGCCTTCCAGCGCGATCGGCCGGATGGTTTTGCCTTTCTTGGCCAGCCTGGCCATTTCGCGTTGGGCCTTGTGGCGGCGCTCAGCCACCGGCACGTAGGGCCTGAATCCGTATCCGTAATTGCTCCAACTCATGGTCGTAAAACGTAAAACTCAAACGAGACGGCGCCGCCGCCGGTGTTTTTTTTGCGTCCCGTGTTTCTAACAAGAAGCGCGGATGCTTGCAAGTTGTTACGGTTTACGGTTCACGCTTCGGTGGCGCGCGGCAAATCAAGCGCCACGAAGCGCAGCAGCTCGGCGTTGTTCATTTCGGTCAGCAGTGTCTCGCCGCCGCCTTCGAGCAGCCCGGCGCTGAGCGATTTCTTGTCCTCGATGAGCTGGTCAATGCGCTCCTCGATGGTGCCGCGGCAGACGAATTTGTGGACGAGCACGTTTTTCCTCTGGCCGATCCGGAACGCGCGGTCGGTGGCCTGGTTTTCCACCGCGGGATTCCACCAGCGGTCGAAGTGGATGACGTGCGCGGCCTGGGTCAGGTTCAGGCCGGAGCCGCCGGCCTTGACGGTGAGGATGAAGAACGGCGGGCCGTCGTCGCGCTGGAACGACTCGACCAGTTGGTGGCGCCGGCCCACCGCGGTGCCGCCGTGCAGGACCAGGCCGGGCCGGTGAAAGACCTCCGCCAAAAACGCCGCCAGCGGGCCGGTGATCTCGCGGAATTGGGTGAAGATCAGCGCCTTTTCCTGGCGCTCGGCAATCGCTTCGGCCAGTTCGCGCAGCCGCGCAAATTTGCCGCTCGCCGCCGGCGCGTAGCCGTCGTCGCCGAGGAAGTGCGAGGGATGGTTGCAGATTTGTTTGAAGCGCATGAGGGCCGCCAGCACCAGGCCCTTGCGCTGGATGCCGCCGGCGTCGTCGAGGGCGGCGGCCAGTCCGGCGACGGTGGTTTCGTAGAGCGCGGCCTGGGCTTGGGTCAGCGAACACCACGCGCGCACTTCGGTCTTGTCGGGCAGGTCGCTGATGACACGCTTGTCGGTCTTGAGCCGGCGCAGGATGTAGGGCCGCACGATGGCCCGCAACGGCGCGTAATCGGGATGTTCGGCGCCTTCGCGGACGCGCACGAACCGGGTGAACTCCGCCGCGCTGCCGAGGAGTCCGGGGTTGAGGAAATCGAAGAGGCTCCACAAATCCGCCGCGCGGTTTTCCACCGGCGTGCCAGTCAGCGCGAAGCGGCCGGTTGCCCGCAACTCCTTCACCGCGCGCGCCTGGCGCGTCCCGGCGTTTTTGATGGCCTGCGCCTCGTCGAGGATCGCCAGATCCCACTCGCGCCGGCGGAGCGATTCGATCCGCGCCAACATGCCGTAGGTGGTGATGACCAGATCGCTTTCGCGGGAGGCCGGCGAGTCGAGCGTCGCGGCGGGGTCGTCGCACTCGGAGGGATGGATGATGACGAACTTCAGCGACGGCGTAAAGCGCGCCATTTCGGAGCGCCAGTTGGCCAGCAACGACGCGGGCACCACCAGCAGGCTCGGCGGCGATGGCGGCCGCGTCACGCCGTGACGCGCATGTTCCTGAAGGCTCGCGTCACGGCTTGGCGCGGCGGCTTCGTTCTTGCGCCTGAGCAACAGCGCGAGCACTTGGAGCGTCTTGCCGAGGCCCATGTCGTCGGCCAGGCAGCCGCCCAAGCCCAGGCGCGATAGAAACCAAAGCCAGTTCACGCCGACGGTCTGGTAGGGGCGCAGTTGGGCCTGCAAGCCGGCGATGGTCTCTTCGGCGCCGAGGCGGGCGGGGTCGCGCAGCTCCGCCAGCACCTGGTCGAGCCATTCGCCGGGTTGGATGCCGGTCCATTCGTGTTCGGGGGCCGCCGTGATTTCGGCGGCGGCCTGGCCGGGCTGAAAACCGGAGATGAGCCGCATGCCCTCGAAGAACGTCAGCCCGTCCTGCCGGGCCATCTTCTCGGCCTTTTTCCAGTGCGCCAGCGCCTGCTGGAGTTTCTCGGCGTCCACCTCGACCCATTTGCCGCGCACCAGCGCCAGGCCGGAGGTGGCATCGAGCAGGCCCTGCCATTCCGCGTCGGTCAACGGCTCGCCGTCGAGGGTGGCTTGCGCGGAGAAATCCAGCAGCGTCTTCGCGCCCAGCCCGGCGGCGCGGTTCTGGCCGATGCGCACGCTGACCTGCGGACGCGGCGGCCGGCCGCTCTTCCACCAGTCCGGCAACCGCACGATCACGCCGCTCTCCTCGCACAGCGGCACCGTTTTCAAAAACCGATACGCTTCCGCCGGCGACCAGGGCAGCGGCTTGAAGATGCGCCCCGAATCCACCATCTCGCGGATGACTTCGCTTTTCCCGGCCGCCTTCTGGATGGGCGAGAGCAAGCTGAGGAGCGCCGTTTTGTTTTTCGCGCCGGCGTATTGCTGGAGCGCGCGGCCCAGCGGCAGGTGCTGCACGCGCGACTGGCTGGAAATGCGCGAGGCATAGCTCGCCATGAACGCAAACGGATGCGTCGGATGTTTCTTGTTCTCGGCCAGGTGAAACGTGACGCGGCCCACCATGCGCCAGAGCGGATGACATTCCTTCAACCACGCCGCCGCGCCCTGCGGATGCTCCGCAATCCGGGCGCGCACCGATTCGTCCAGTTGGCGCCAGAGTGTTTCCAGCAACTCCGCGCTCAAGTATTCGCCGCCGCGCATGGGCGGCGCGGAAGAGGCCATCGCTTCGAGTTCCGCTTCCGCGGGGGCCGGCAACGGCGCGATGGCGCGGGCCTGTTCGAGATCGGGCGTGTGGCACAACTGCGTGAGGTAGCGCCGGCCAACCTCGCGCCACCAACCGGCGGCCGGCGGCAGCAGCGCGTTGAGTTCGCGCGTGGCCAGATGGAGAAGGCCGCCGGCCGCCGACTTCGCGAACGCCTTCGCGACACGCGCGCCCGCGGCCGGCTCGCCCCACGGCGAAGGCCCCGCCGCGGGTTCGATCAGCAGCAGCCCGTGCGGCGTGAGCACCACGTCGGAAAGCGGTTCAATGTCATCCGGCATGAACGAAAGTAGGCGTCACGCCCCCCGTGACGCGCAAGAAGAAAGTGGGGAGGCATCACGCGGAGCGAGACGGCCAGTGCGCCTGAGATGGTAGCGGGACAGAGTGGTGGAAGTCCGCTTCTGCGCGGCGGCGCGCGGAGGGCGCATCCCACTATTTGAGCGGCAGGGCATGGGATTTATGAATAGAAC
>DYDC01000248.1 GCA_020718125.1 Methylacidiphilum sp.
CTACATAGGCGAGTTTGAGCCAGAGCAAGTCATCAAGCCGGGCGAGTTGGTGGTCGCACACACTGACGTCACACAAGCCGCAGAAGTCATCGGCAAGCCCGCACTGGTGCTGCCCGATGAGCGAATCAAAACGCTCGTTGCCTCACTCGACCTCTCGATTGCCCGTCCGAAGGTGGGCGATTTGAGCCAGCACTTTTTCTATTTGCTCTTTCTGACCGCTGACTTCCAGGCGCACGTTTATGGCCACACGAACGGGACGACAGTTTTGCACCTGGCCAAAAGCGGAGTGCCGAGCTATCGCTTCGCACGACCGCCCGAAACCGTGGCAAGAGCCTTCACCGAGGTTGTCCGTCCACTTTTCGAGAGGATTTCCACCAACGAAATGGAATCCCGCACCCTCGCTGCGCTGCGAGACGCGCTGCTGCCGAAGCTGCTGTCGGGGAAGTTGCGGGTGGGGCGATCTTGAACAATGAGCATACAGAGAGCGGGCAACGAGCGTGTGCCGAGGCGGCAGGGCGGCGGGAGAGTGTGATCGGGCCAACTACTAATCGAAAACTAATGAATGCAGAATTAGTAATTGGGCGGACATAGTGGCGGACATTCTGATGGACATTGTTTCGCGTGTCTTTGAATAACCGCTGGACGGCGCGCGAGTTGCGCGGTTAGGATAGTGGACATTTATGAGGACATACGAGCGGACACATCCGTGGATCAGCTGCCGGATTGACCTGCGCAAGTCGCCGCCCCGAGTGTGGATGGATTTGGGCGAAGCGGCCTCGAAGTGCGAGCACATTGCCGGTGTGCCGTTGCGTCCGGCGACGGCGGAGCAATTGCATCTGCTGTATCTGGCCAAGGGTGCTGCCGCCACGACGGCCATCGAAGGGAACGCGCTGACCGAAAAAGAAGTGCTCCAGCATCTGAAGGGCAAGCTGAAGCTGCCGCCCTCGAAGGAGTATCTCGCCCAAGAGGTGGACAACATCGTGACCGCCTGCAATGGCATCAGCAAACGGTTGCAGTCGGGGGATGACACGCTGGCGATGGAACGGGTCTGCGAATTCAACCGGCAGGTGCTGGAGAAACTCACGCTGGAGGAAGGCGTCGTCGCGGGTGAGGTGCGAAAGCATTCAGTGGTGGTGGGCAATGTTTATCGGGGCGCGCCGGCGGAAGACTGCGAGCATTTGTTGAAACGGTTGTGCGATTGGCTGGCCGGACCGGACTTTCAAGCGCCTGCCGGAATGGAAACCGTTTACGCCATCGTCAAAGCCGTGGTGGCGCATCTTTACCTCGCGTGGATTCATCCCTTCGGCGACGGCAATGGGCGCACCGCGCGGCTGGTTGAGTTCCAGCTTCTGTTGGCGGCGGGCGTGCCGACACCGGCCGCGCATTTGTTGAGCAACCACTACAACCAAACGCGGGCGGAGTATTACCGTCAGCTTGACCGCGCGAGCAAGTCAGGCGGAGATCTTCTGCCGTTCCTCGAATACGCGGTGCAGGGTTTTGTGGAAGGATTGCGCGAGCAGTTGAAGGTCATCCGTGATCAGCAGTGGGAAGTGGCATGGGAGAACTATGTTCACGATGTTTTTCGGGACAAACACAGCCCGGCGGAAACGCGACAGCGCTGGCTGGTGTTGGATTTGGGCAACGCGAAAGAGCCTGTGCCGGTGGGTAAGATTCGTGAACTGACACCGAGGCTGGCAAAGGCTTACGCCACCAAGACCCCGAAGACACTCCAGCGCGATCTTGGCGCGCTGGAGAAGCTTGAACTGGTCGAGCGGAGTGCTGCGAACGTGCGGGCGAAACGTGAAGTCATTCTGGCATTCCTGCCGTGGCGCAAGCGGCCTGCAACGAAGGAGAAGACGTCTTGAACTTCGCCGAATCCACCGTCGAAGACGCCGCGCTCTCGTGGCTCGGCGAGTTGCGGTATGCGGTGCTGCACGGGCCGGAGATCGCGCCGGAGGAAGCGGCAGCGGAGAGGACGGCTTTTGGTGAGGTGGTGCTGGCGGATCGGCTGCGGGCGGCGCTGCGGAAGCTGAATACGAAGCTGCCGGCGGAGGCATTGGAAGAGGCGTTTCGGAAGGTGACGGTGCCGCAGCATCCATCGCTAATTGCCAATAACCGCGCGTTTCACCGGATGCTGACGGACGGCATCGCGGTCGAGTGCCGGCGCAAAGATGGAACGATAGGCGCGGAGATTGTGCGGCTGATTGATTTCGAGACCCCGGCAGCCAACGATTGGCTGACGGTGAACCAGTTCACCGTGATCGAAGGCCAGCACAACCGCCGGCCGGATGTAGTGATCTTCGTCAACGGTCTGCCGCTCGGCGTCATGGAGTTGAAGAACGCGGCGGATGAGAACGCGGACATCTGGACGGCGTTTAACCAACTCCAGACTTACAAGCAGCAGGTTCCCTCGCTGTTCGTTCACAACGCGGTGCTCGTGATCTCGGATGGTTTGGAGGCGCGCATCGGGACGATCAGCGCGGACCGGGAGCGGTTCATGCCGTGGCGGACGATCGAGGGCGAGACGGTTGCGCCGAAGACGATGCCGCAATTGGAGGTGTTGCTACGTGGCGTGTTCGACAAGCGCCGGTTCCTCGATTTGGTCCGGCATTTCATCGTGTTCGAGGATGACGGCGCGACGGTCATCAAGAAGATGGCCGGCTACCACCAATTCCACGCGGTGAGAATCGCGCTGGAAGAAACGCGGCGCGCGGCGGCGGCTGGCGAGGTGCGGGAACCGGGCGGCGGATACTTCGCAAAGGGACAACCCGGCGGCGAGCGAGGAGATCGGCGCGTGGGCGTCGTGTGGCACACACAAGGGTCGGGCAAATCGCTGACGATGGTCTTCTATTCGGGCCGGCTGGCGCTCGACGTAGCGATGGAAAACCCGACATTGGTGGTGCTCACCGACCGGAACGATCTCGACGACCAGCTTTTCGGGACGTTCTCGCGGTGTAACGAACTGCTGCGCCAGAAACCCGTGCAGGCGCAGAGCCGGGAACACTTGCGCGAGTCGCTCCAAGTGGCCAGCGGCGGCGTGATCTTCACGACGATCCATAAGTTCTTCCCGGACGAAAAAGGCGGGAAGCATCCGCTGTTGTCGGCACGGCGCAACATTGTCGTCATCGCCGACGAAGCGCACCGCAGCCAATACGATTTCATTGACGGCTTTGCACGCCACATGCGGGACGCGCTGCCGAACGCGTCGTTCATCGGCTTCACCGGAACGCCAATCGAGAAGACCGACGCGAACACGCGGGCGGTGTTTGGCGATTACATCAGCATCTACGACATCCAGCGCGCGGTGGAGGACAAGGCGACGGTGCCGATCTACTACGAAAGCCGGCTGGCCAAGCTGGAGTTGAAGAAAGAAGAGAAGCCGAAGGTTGATCCCGACTTTGAGGAGGCAACCGAAGGCGAGGAACTGGAGCACAGGGAACGGCTCAAGAGAAAATGGGCTGCCTTGGAGGCGGTCGTCGGGGCGGAAAAGCGCATCGGGCTGATCGCGGAGGATTTGGTGAAGCATTGGGAGTCGCGTCTGGAGGCCATGGACGGCAAGGCAATGATCGTCTGCATGAGCCGGCGAATCTGCGTGGCATTGTTCGATGAGATTTGCAGGTTGCGGCGGGGTTGGAATCAGCAGCCGGATGACAAGGGCGTGATCAAGATCGTGATGACGGGTTCGGCGTCCGACCCTTTGAACTGGCAGGAACATATCCGCAGCAAGGAGCGGCGCGAGAAGCTCGCCAAGCGGTTCAAAGACCCGAAAGACCCTTTCAAGATCGTCATCGTGCGCGACATGTGGCTGACGGGCTTCGACGCGCCGAGCCTGCACACGATGTATGTGGACAAGCCAATGCGCAGTCACGGGCTGATGCAGGCCATCGCGCGCGTGAACCGCGTGTTCAAGGACAAGCCGGGCGGCTTGGTGGTGGATTATCTCGGCCTCGCGCAAGAGTTGAAGGAGGCGCTGGCAAACTACACCGAAAGCGGCGGCACGGGCGAGACGGCGATTGACCAGGAAGAGGCCGTGGCGGTGATGATGGAGAAATACGAGGTTTGCTGCGATTTCTTCCACAGGTTCAATTGGTCGTTGTGGAAGACGGGCACGCCGGCACAAAAGCTGGGCGTGCTGCCGGCGGCGCAGGAGCACATCCTCCAGCAATGCGCGAAAGAGAAGAAGCCGGACGAGCACAAGCAGAAGTTCCTGCAAGCGGTGAGCGACTTGTCGAAGGCGTTTGCGCTGGCGGTGCCACACGAGAAGGCGATGACGGTTGCCGACGATGTCGGCTTCTTCCAAGCCGTGCGCGCGGCACTGATCAAGAGCACGCCGGACAAGAAAAAGACGGCGGAAGAAACGGACGCGGCCATCCGGCAGATCATTTCGCGGGCCGTGGCCTCGGATGAAGTGGTGGACATCTTCGCGGCGGCGGGGCTGAAAA
>DYDC01000249.1 GCA_020718125.1 Methylacidiphilum sp.
GTTTTGAACCTCATGCACCTGACGAATCACTCTTATTTCAACGGCGGTGGAGTCGGGGGCAGTGTCCGGATACGCCCCGCCCGCCGCGGCAATTTGATTGACCCTCTCCGCCGCCCCGTGAAAGATGCGGCCCTGATGCAAGCTGCGCATCTCATCGAACCGAACCCGCTGTGGATCGCGCCGTTCGTGGCGTTGCTGCTGGCCATTGCGCTGATGCCGTTCATCGCGCCGGGCTGGTGGCACCGCCGCTACCCGCTCGTCGCGGTCGCGCTGGGCGCGCTCACGACCGGCTACTACGTCTTCGGCCTGCACAACGGCGCGCGGATGCTGCACTCGTTCCACGAATACTTCAGCTTCATCTGCCTCATCGGCTCGCTGTTCGTCGTCAGCGGCGGCATCCACATCAACGTCCGCGGCGAATCCACGCCGATGGTCAACGTGCTCTACCTGCTGGCCGGCGCGCTCATCGCCAACGTGCTCGGCACCACCGGCGCCTCGATGCTGCTTATCCGGCCGTTCCTGCGCACCAACAAATACCGCCTCACGACCTATCACGTCGTTTTCTTCATTTTCATCGTCAGCAACGTCGGCGGCTGCCTGACGCCGCTGGGCGACCCGCCGCTGTTCCTCGGCTACCTGCGCGGCGTGCCGTTCTTCTGGGTCGCGGAGGCCTGCTGGCCGATGTGGGCGTTCGTGACGGGCGCGTTGCTGGCGATCTTCTGGGTCATTGACTACCGCAATTTCCTGCGCGCGCCCGCGGCGGTCCGCGCGAAGGAGACGGCCCACGAGGAATGGCGCTTCGAGGGCCTGCACAACCTGTTCTTCCTGCTGCTGATCCTCGCGGCGGTGTTTGTGCGGCGCCCGCCGTTCGTGCGCGAGGCGCTGATGCTCGTCGCGGCGCTCGGCTCGTATTTCACCACGCGCAAGCCGATCCACGAGGCGAACGATTTCAACTTCGTGCCGCTGAAAGAGGTCGCGTTCCTGTTCCTCGGCATCTTCGCGACGATGGTGCCCGCGCTGGACTGGCTGGAACTGAACTCGCGCCGGCTCGGCATCGAAACGGTGGGCCAGTTCTACTGGGGCAGCGGCGCGCTGTCGTCCGTGCTCGACAACGCGCCGACCTATCTTTGCTTTCTGTCGGCCGCCATCGGGTTGTCCGCCGACCGTAACGTCGCGGATGCCGCCGGCCTCATCGCCGCCAACAACCATTACCTCGTCGCCATCAGCGTCGCCTCGGTCTTCTTCGGCGCCTGCACCTACATCGGCAACGGCCCGAACTTCATGGTCAAGAGCATCGCCGACCACGCGAGGGCCAGGACGCCTAGCTTCTTCGGCTACGTTTTCCGTTACGTCCTGCCGATCCTGCTGCCGGTGTATGCGGTGGTGTGGTGGATCTGGTTCAGATGACGCCAGCCGCTTTACAACAGCCGTTTCGCGTCGGCGGCGTCGAGATGCCGTCGCGGTTTTTCCTCGCGCCGTTGGCGGGCTACACCAGCCTTGCCTTCCGGCTCTGCGCGCGCGAACTCGGCGGCCTTGGGCTGGCCACCACCGATCTCGTCAACGCGCGATCGTTGCTGGAGAAACGCCCGCGCGCTTTCGACCTGATCGAGACCTCTCCCGAAGACCGGCCGCTCGCCGTGCAGATCTACGGCCCGTCAAAGGAAGAGCTTTGCGCCGCCGCGCAGATGCTCGAAGCGCGAGGAGTCACCCTCATTGACCTCAACATGGGCTGCCCCGCGCGCAAGGTCGTCCGGGGCGGCGGCGGCTCGGCGTTGATGCGCGAGGCGGACAAGGCCATCGCGCTGGTCCGCGCGCTGGTGGAGAGCGTCAAGGCGCCTGTCACCGTGAAGATGCGGCTCGGCTGGGACGACGCGAACATCACCGCGCCGTTCTTCGCCCGCGAGTTCGAGCAGGCCGGCGTCGCCGCGATCACCATCCACGGCCGCACGCGCGAGCAGGGCTTCGGCGGCTTGGTGAACCGCGCCGGCATCCACGCGGTTGTCGAGGCCGTGCAGCGCATCCCGGTTATCGGCAACGGCGACATCCGCTCGGTCGAGGACGCGCGGACGATGTTCATCGAGACCGGCTGCGCCGCCGCCGGCATCGGCCGAGGCGGGCTGCTGAACCCGTGGATTTTCCGGCAGTGCGACGCCGAACTGGTGCGCGGCGAACAAATCGCGCCGCCGGCCTGCGAGGAGCGCGTGGACTTCATGGCGCGCCATTTCGAGAAGCTGATGGCGTTGCGCACCGAGAAAGTGGCGTGCGTGCTCTTCCGCAAGATCGCGAAGTGGTATGGCATCGCGCTGCGCGTGCCGCGCCCGATGCGCCACCGGCTGGTGATGATCAAGGACGCCGCCGAGTTCCGCGCGTTGATGGCCGAACTGCGCGCCATGAAGCCGCCCGCGCCCGGACGCGAGCCGCACATCCCGATTCCATCGGGGCCGAACGCGCGGTGGTGACGCGAAGGAAACACGAAAGAACTTTGCCCCAGCGGGGCAAAACGATAATAGCCCGGCGCTTCAGGGTATGGTGGCGAAAGCAAGCGAGTCCCGTAGGGACGGTTGAAGTCATGGCGACGGCACGTGGCAGGTTGGTTCAGTCGTCCCTACGGAACTCAAGAAGACGCGTAAACACCTTCCCGGTGCTGAAGCGCCGGGCTATTATCAGCCGCCCCACTGGGGCGGAGAACCGAACCAGGAACAAACAAATGCTTTGGTGCGATCAACTAGCTCAGAAACTCCCGGGTCCGCAGATCATCAACGACTCGAAGACGCCGTCGGGCCGCGTCCACGTCGGCGCGCTGCGCGGCGTCATCATCCACGACGTCATGTTCCGCGTGCTCAAGGAGCGCGGCGTGCCCGTGCGCTACCTCTACGGCGTGGACGACTACGACCCCGTGGACGAGATTCCCTACGGCCAGAAGGAGCATTTCGAGAAATACCTCGGCGCGCCGCTCTGCAACACGCCAGCGCCCGCCGGCTCTGACGCGACGGACATGGCCGGGCATTTCATCCGCGAGTTCTTTGGTGTGTTCAAGGAACTCGGCGTCCATCCGGAGATATACCGGATGCGCGACATCTATCGCGCCGGCAAGTTCAACGAGGCGATTGACGCCATCCTGCGCGACGCGCCCAAGGTCCGCCGCATCTACAAGGAAGTCAGCGGTTCCGAGCGGCCTGACAACTGGTTCCCGTTCCAAGTCATCTGCGAGAAGTGCGGCCGCATCGGCACCACCGAGGTCACCAGCTACGACGGCAAGGAAGTCACCTACACCTGCCAGCCGGAACTGGTGACGTGGGCGCGCGGCTGCGGCCATGCCGGCAAGGTCTCGCCGTTCGACGGGCGCGGCAAGCTGCCGTGGAAACTCGAATGGCCCGCGAAATGGAAGGCCTTCGGCGTCACCATCGAGGGTTGCGGCAAGGACCACAGCACCAAGGGCGGCTCGCGCGACGTGTCGGACCACTGCTTCCGCGAGATCTTCGGCGGCAAACCGCCGCTGAACATCCCCTACGAATTCTTCCTCGTCGGCGGCGCAAAGATGAGTTCCTCGCGCGGCGTCGGCGCCTCGGCGCGCGACATGGCGACGTTCCTGCCGCCGGAGGTGCTGCGGTTCCTGATGACCAAGCCGCAGCCGAAGCATCCGGTGAACTTCTCGCCCGACGAGCAATACATCATCAAACTCTTCAACGAGTTCGACCGCTACCACCACCGGACCTATCACGACCCGAAGGTGCTGGAGCCGGACAAGCGGCTCTACCTGCTGTCGGAGATCGCGCCGGAGGGCGATTTTGCTGACGCGAACTTCCAGCTTGCCGCCACGCTCGTCCAGATGCCGCACCTGAACCTCGTGGCCGAGTTGGAGAAGCGCAAAGGCAGGCCGCTGACGCCGCTGGAGCGCAAGCATCTCGACCGCCGCGTCCAGTCGGCGAAGTATTGGCTGGAGAACTACGCCGCCGAGGAAGAGAAGACGAAGCTGCAGGAGACGCTGCCCGCCCGAGCGGCGGAGTTGTCGCCGGAGCAACGCGCCTATCTGCGCAAACTCGCCGAGGCGCTGCCTTCGACGCCGTGGCAGGACGAGGCGTTGCAGGCCAAGCTGTTCGAAGTGGCCAAGGCGATGCCGATGGACGTGCCGCTGGCGTTCAAGGCGGTCTATCGCGTCCTGCTCGACCGCGACGCCGGCCCCAAAGCCGGCAACCTGCTGGCCTTCCTCAAGCCCGTGTTCGTTGTGAAGCGGTTCAATGAGGTGAAGTAGTTTACCGAGAACATGCCGCTCCTACGGAGCTTGCTCCTTTGTCCAGTTGCCCGTGCTATAAACATGCCGCCCATGACGGGGCTGGCGGAACGGCGGCGAGGTGTCGCCGGCTTGCCGCCGCAGCGCCGTAGGCGCGACATGTCTATAG
>DYDC01000250.1 GCA_020718125.1 Methylacidiphilum sp.
CGGCTTGGACTTGCAGTGTTTCCTCAAGTCGTCGCCGCATCCACTCGCGGCCTTCGGCTTCCACTTCCAACCTCGCGTGCGCTTGCATCGCGTCACGCCACGCTTGCCGCATCCACTCGCGGCCTTCGGCTTCCACTTCCAACTCCAACTCCCGCAGGGACGGCGCTGGGCTTGGATTGGCGTTCATGTCGCTCCTTTCGTATGAAGGGTTTGCTGCGTTCGAGGTTCCAACGGCTCACGCCCCTATTATGGCGCGGGTGTCAAGTTGCGCCCCTCACGCGGCCTCCGCCACCTCCGACGCCCCGAAGGCCGACGCCACTCCCGCGCCCGCCTCGTTCACGCCGTGCGGCGCGATTTGAATGGCTCGCGTGGCTTTCATCGCATTTCACGTCCTGGTTGCATTCCACTGCGCTACCTTCGCCTCGTTTTCCAATTCCGCCAGGTCGGGCCAACTCTAAAAGTTGCATCGGGAACAACCCTGCCGCCTCCCGCTCTTTGACCTCTGATGCCGAGCGTGGTAGCCTGCGCGCCATCATGAATTTCGTCTGCCGCAAATCCCGCCTCCACGGGGCCGTGACCATCCCCGGCTCCAAGTCCCACACCATCCGCGCGGTCGCGTTCGCCAGCCTCGCTTCAGGCGAGAGCCGCATCGAAGCTCCGCTGGAATCCGGCGACGCGCGCTCCGCCGCAACCGCCTTCGGCGCGTTCGGCGCAAGGATCGAGCGCCGGCCGGACGTGTGGATTGTGCAAGGCACCGGCGGCGAGTTGAGCGTGCCCGAGAACGTCGTGGACGTGGGAAACTCCGGCACGACCGTGAACATCGCGCTCGCCACCGCCGCCTTGCTGCGCAAGGGCATGGCGGTGTTCACCGGCGACCACCAGATCCGCCGCCGGCCCGCCGGCCCCGTCATCAGCGCCATCAACGACCTCGGCGGCTGGGCCGAGGCCGCGCGCGGCAACGGCTGCCCGCCCATCGTCGTGCGCGGCCGGCTGCGCGGCGGCGCGACCACGATGGAGTGCAAGACCAGCCAATACCTTACCAGCCTGCTCATCAACGCCCCGTTGGGCGACGGCGGCGCCACCATTCGCGTGCCGTTGCTGCACGAGGTGCCCTACGTCGAGATCACGCTCGACTGGCTCGCGCGCCTCGGCATCAAGCTGGAGCGCGACGGCATGAAGGAGTTCCGCGTGCCGGGCGGCCAACGCTACAAGGCGTTCACCCGGCGCATCCCGGCGGATTTTTCATCGGCAACATTTTTCCTCTGTGCCGGCGCCATTGGCGACAATGAATTGCTCGTGCAAGGACTCGACCTCAACGACGTGCAAGGCGACAAGGCCGTGCTCGATTACCTGCGCGCGATGGGCGCGCGCGTGGAAGTGACGCCCGACGGAGTCCGTGTCCGGCCCGGCAACCTCAAGGGCTGCCGGCTCGACCTCAACGCCACGCCCGACGCGGTGCCGATGATGGCCACGCTGGCCTGCTTCGCGCAGGGCACGACCACGCTGGCCAACGTCCCGCAGGCCCGCATCAAGGAAACCGACCGCATCGCCGTGATGCGCGAGGAACTGGCGAAGCTCGGCGCGCGCATCAAGGAACTGCCCGACGGCCTCGTCATCGAGCAAAGCAAGCTGACCGGCACGGAGGTGAGCGGCCACGGCGACCACCGCGTTGTCATGTCGTTGGCCGTCGCCGGCTGCTCGATTCCCGGCCAGACGGTCATCCACACCGCCGAGGCCGCCGCTGTCACCTTCCCAGCGTTCGCCGACCTCATGCGCCGCATCGACGCGCAGATTCAAGCTGTAGAATGACCCGGCCATGAAACCGTTGATTGCCTTGCTTGCCTTCATCGGCCTTGCAGTCTGCCAACACTCGGCTTTCGCGGCATCACCCGCTGTGCGACCGCGTCCTGCGCCTCCCGCTCCCGACCCAGCGCAAATGTCCATGAAGGAACTGTCCCGGACCACACCGTTGGCGGACGGCTACGTGCGCCGGCCGCAGTTGGGCTACAACGTCAAGCCGCGCGAGGATGGCCAGGTCGAAATCGTTGGCGTGACCAAGGGCCGCAGCGCCGACAAAGCCGGCATCCGCGTCGGGGACATGCTTGTCGCTATCAGTGGCCACCCAATAAAAGCGCGCATTGACCTCGCTGATTCCCTTGCCAACACCCGGATAGGCGACTTCGCCACACTGACCGTCCTCCGCGACGGCGCCAAGCTGGACCTGCCGGTCGAGGTGGGGTTTGTTGACACGGCAGAGCCTTTGCTCGCCATCCGGCGCATCCTTTATGAGGAGAAGAAAGTCGGTCTCGCGGTGATCGGCGGCGAGATCATCAACGTCAAGCTGACGGAACCTGTGGCGCTCGAACAATGGGCAAAGGGCGTCAAGTCGAACCTGATCGCGAAATGGGAAAACCGCTTCCTGAAGTATTTCGTGAACGAGAAAGGTTTTTCCATTGTGGACCGCCATGCGGTCGAGCAGGTCATGAAGGAACTGAACTTCGGCCAGAGCGGGATGGTGACGGAACAGTTTCGTGCGAAACTGGGCAAGACGCCCGGCGCGACGCGCCTCATGACGGTGGAGTTCTCCCGCTTCGGAGACAGCGATACCGAGAAACAACGGCGGATCGAAATCGAAACCGGCAAGGCGCTGGCCAGATCCACCCAGCGGCCCACACAATAGAGTTCCAGCCGGCTCCCTCGCATGAGCAAACAACCCAAACACGACGCCGATGACCTGTTCGGCGGCTTCGAGCCGGCGCGGCCGAAGGTCTATACCGTCCGCGAACTGACGGGCGAGATTCGCGGCGTGCTCGAGGCCGAAATCGGCGAAGTGTGGGTCGAGGGCGAGATATCCAACTTCCGCGCGCAGGCCAGCGGCCACATGTATTTCACGCTCAAGGACGCCGCCGCGCAGCTCGCGGTGGTGATGTTCCGCAACGCCGCCGCGGGGTTGACGTTCAAGCCCGCCAACGGCTTGCAGGTGCTCGCGTTGGGCGAAATCAGCGTCTATGAGGTCCGCGGGCAATATCAACTCATCGCGCGGCGGATCGAGCCGAAGGGCTACGGCGCGCTCCAGCTTGCGTTCGAGCAACTCAAGAAGAAGCTCGCCGACGAGGGCCTTTTCGAGCCGGCGCGCAAGAAGCCGATCCCCGCGTATCCGGAGCATATCGGCATCGTCACCTCCCCCACCGGCGCGGCCATCCGCGACATCCTGAACATTATCGAGCGCCGTTTTCCCAACGTCCACATCGTCATCAATCCCGTCCGCGTCCAGGGCGACGGCGCGGCGCGGGAGATCGCCGCGGCGCTGGATGAATTCAACGCACTGGCCGCAAACGGGCAGTTGCCGCTCGACGTCATCATCCTCGCCCGTGGCGGTGGCTCCCTGGAGGACCTGTGGGCGTTCAACGAGGAGATCGTCGCGCGCGCCGTGGCGCGTTCGCGAATCCCGACCATCTCAGCCGTGGGGCACGAGATTGATTTCACCATCTGCGACTTCGTCGCCGACCTGCGCGCGCCGACGCCGAGCGCGGCGGCGGAACTGGTCGTCAAACAGCGGCTGGAGCTTGCGGAGAAGATTGAACTGCTCGGCCAGCGGCTGGAGCGCGCGACGGAGACGGCGCTCGACACGCTGAACCACCGCTTGGAACTGGCCGCGTCGAGCTACGTCTTCCGCCGGCCAGCCGAGTTGGTGCGGCAATACCAGCAGCGCGTGGATGACGCGCTGGCTTCCATTGAGGCCGCCGCGGAACAATCGCTCGCCACGCGGCGCGGACGGATCGAGGTGCTCGGCGAACGCTTGGCGCGGCTCAGCCCGGCGGCCCGCGTTGCGCAGTTGCGGCAACGGCTCGCGAACCTCACGGAGCGGCAGCTCCATGCGGCAAGCATCTGGCGGCAGGACCGACAGCACGCGCTGAGAGGGTTGAACGGCCGGCTTGCGTTGCTCGGTCCGCAAAACGTCCTGAACCGCGGCTACAGCATCACGACGCGCGCCGCCGACGGGAAGGTCGTCACGACGGCGGGCCAGGTCTGCAAAGGCGAGCGGCTGCGGACGCGCTTGCGCGAGGGTGAGATCGAGTCGGACGTAGCGTGAGCGATGACGATTAACGTCTCCCAGACCACACGCGCCCGCGGCGTCGCGTTGGCGGTCGCCTCCACGGCGCTGCTGGCGACCAACCACGTCACCGCGAAAGTCGCGCTCCAAAGCCTCAACCTCGAAACATTCTTCCTCCTGTGGTTCGCGGCGGCCAATGCGCTGGCCGTGGGCCATCAGGTCGCCAACAAGCGGCTCCTGTTTTTCACGCAACTCATTCAGCGCTGGCGCCGATGGCAGCGCTCGGCGCTGTCTCGAACCTGCTTTTCTTCGGTGTGCACGCGAACGGGGCGAACGGGGTCACATCCCCACAAATAACAATTCAACCTTCGCCTTCTC
>DYDC01000009.1 GCA_020718125.1 Methylacidiphilum sp.
GTGTCAAGTTGCGCCCACGCCGGTTTCGGCATGAAATACATGGTTGTCTTTGCGTCCGTTTGCTGTAGGATGCATCACGATGCTTTGGGAAGATTGATAACCGTTGTGACGAAGATGTGATTGCCCCATGAGCGGAGAAGCGAAGGTCAAGCCAATCGAGATTTTGCTTGTCGAAGACAACGCAGGAGACGCGCGTTTGGCGCGGGAGATGTTTCGAGAAGCGAAGCTCTGTAACGGCCTGAACGTGGTCGGCGACGGGGAGGAAGCGATGGCGTGTCCGCGGCGCGAGGGCAAGTATGCGGCAGCCCCGAAGCCGGACTTGGCGCTGCTGGACCTGAACCTCCCACGCAAAGACGACCGGGAGGTGTTGGCCGAGATGCGGCGGGATTCGCCGCTGAAGCACATCCCGGTGGCGATATTGACCGGTTCGAAGGCGGAGGAGGACATCTTGCAGGCCTACGATTTGAACGCGGATGCTTACTTGAGCAAGCCGATTGATCTCGATCAGATGATCAAGCTGGTGAAGGCGGTGAACTCGCTGTGGTTGGCGATCATGAGACGCGTGCCTGCTTGCGCGGGCACGGCGAACGCAAGATTAGTAAACCGAGCGGCGGCGTTGGCAGTTGGGACGCCGGACGGGTGGGAAGATGTTGTGGACGATTGACGATGCCAGGGAACGGAGCCGATGAGATACGAAATTACATTGTCAGCAAGCATCCCGATTCAGGGGCGTGCCACGGTGGGGCGGTGGCGGAAGGAAATTGGCGACTTAATCCGCAAAGGGGAGGTGGTCCTGACCATCGAAACCCGGACGACGGTGCTTGAGATCGAGAGCGAGTCGGAAGGCATACTGGCGGAGATATTTCAAGAGACCGGCGAGGAGGTCAAAAGCGGCGCAATTCTGTGGGTCATCGAAGACAAATTGCCGGAGACTGCGTGGGTCATCGAAGACGAATTGCCGAAGTCTGCGGAAGCGGGCGAGGAGGTTGCTGAACCCGGATCGGCAGAGTCGGAGTCGGCTGGCGGGAAGATCAGCGCCAGGGCGCGCTGGCTGGCCGAGGCTAGTGGCGTGGACACGAACCGATTGAAAGGTTCCGGCCCCGGCGGCCGCACCATCGTCGGCGATGTGGAGGAGGCGATTGCCCGTCAACGGACGGAAGATCAGGCGCCGAAGCCGGAGGTGGCCGCTGCTGCGCCGACCACAACCAAACAAGTAACGTTGACCCCTACGGAACAGGTGTGGGTGCAGCGGATGTCGCAGGCCCATCGCGACATCCCGCAATACAACATGACGATGGTGGCCGACGCGACGCGGCTGGTGGCCTGGCGGGCGGCCCGGCGTGATGCGCCGTCCATCACGGCCATCATGGCCAAACTGTGCGCCGATGCCTTGGTGGATCATCCGCGCTTGTTCGGGACTTTCCTTGGGCGCAGTTGGCGTGAGAACCCCGCGGTCAACATGGCTGTGGCTGTGGACACTCCGCTCGGCATGATGTGGCCGGTGATGCACGACGTGAAGAACCAGCCGTTGGCGAAGCTGGGCGCGAATCTGGTCACCCTGGCCCAACGGGCGCGCGACGGCGCCCTCACGGCGCACGACCTGGCGGACGCGAATTTCAGCCTCACCAACCTCGGCATGTTTGGCGTGGAAAGTTTCAATGGCCTGGTCCTGCCAGGTCTCGCGGGGGTGCTGGCGATCGGCGCGATCCAGCAGGAGCCGCGCATTGTCAGTGGCAACATGGAGGCGAGGCACGTCGTGCGGCTGACGCTGGGCTGCGACCGTCGCATCATCGAAGGGGCGGTCGGGGCGCGGTTCTTGGCACGGGCCAAGGAGTTGATCGAACGGTCCAACTTGTAGGCTGGCAAGCGCCTGCTGGCTGCGGACGCGGGCTTCGCGGCGTCCTTTTGAAAACATCACAACTTTCACTTGCATTGGCATTGGCATTGGCCATTCATTGTTTTTAGCGTGACGACATCGGTTTTCACGGACACCGGCTGCTGTTCGAGGTGTCGTAGGATCGAACGCGGGGGTGCATGACGCAGACGACCACAACGGCCGGTTCTACCGGCCAGCTTGAGAGCGACGCCATCATTACGCGGCTCGATGCCGCGATTGACTGGATCCGCAAGAACTCCCTCTGGCCGATGCCGATGGGCCTCGCTTGTTGCGCCATCGAACTCATGGCCACCGGCGCGTCACGTTTCGACATCGCGCGGTTCGGCGCGGAGGTGATGCGGTTCTCACCCCGGCAGTCCGACGTGATGATCGTCTCCGGCACCGTCACCTACAAGATGGCGCTCGCAGTGAAGCGCATCTGGGATCAGATGCCCGATCCGAAGTGGTGCATCGCGATGGGCGCCTGCGCGTCCACCGGCGGCATGTATCGCAGCTACGCCGTGTTGCAGGGAATTGACCGTCTCCTGCCCGTGGACGTCTATGTCGGCGGGTGCCCGCCGCGGCCGGAGGCGTTGCTGGATGCGCTGATCAAGTTGCAGGCGAAGATCCAGCGCGAACCGGGCCTCAAGAATCTCAAGCGAGCACCCGCCGAGTTGCCGAAGGCTTCCTGACCCCCACATGCCCACCGCGCTCGATGCTGCCAAGGCTGTCCGAGACCGATTCGGCGGGAAGATCGGCGCGCCGGTCGTGTTCGCGGACAAAGTCACCGGCCGCGACGAGGTCACCGTCACCGTCCCGCGCGAAAACATCGCCGTGGTCTGCTCTTTCCTGAAATGGGACGCCGGCTGCGCGTTTGATTACCTCGTGGACATCTGTGGCGTGGATAACCACGACGCATCACCCCGCTTCGAAGTGGACTACCTGCTCTACTCGATGAAGAACGGCGGCCTGCTGAGGCTCAAAGTGGGTGTTCCGGAGGACAACCCGACTGTGCCGAGTGTCAGTAGTGTGTGGCGGGCCGCCGACTGGCATGAGCGCGAGGCTTACGACATGGTCGGCATCCATTTCACCAGCCATCCCGATCTGCGCCGCATCCTGATGTGGGAGGGTTACCCGTTTCATCCGCTCCGAAAAGACTTCCCGCTTGAGGGCAAGCCGAGCGACGTGCCGGGCGTGGCGTTCACGCGGGCCGCGCCGCTGGATGGCGGGCCGTTTGTGACCGCACCCGCCGCACACGCGGCGGATCGCGAGCCGCGCATCCGGACCAACGCGCTGGCTGACGATGTGCGCGACAAGACCGGCGAGCCAACGCTTTGATTTTCAACTCCGTGTCAATACCGCAGCCCAAAGTCGCAAAAGTGATAGTCAAGACGCCCGCCACACGGGCGGCTGTGGCGCGGGCCGTTGCTGCACGCGTGGCGGCCCCGCGGGTCGCGGAGGCGCCGCCTCCCGCGCCGGAGCTGGAGCTGCCTTGTGAAAAGATGGTTCTCAACATGGGGCCGTCGCATCCATCCACGCACGGCGTGTTGCGCATCGCGCTCGAACTCGACGGCGAGATCGTCACCGCCGCGCGGCCGGAGATCGGTTACCTGCACCGCGGCGGCGAGAAGATCGCCGAGAACCTCACCTACAACCAGTTCGTGCCCTATACCGACCGGCTCGACTATCTCGCGCCGCTGGCCAACAACGTCGCCTATGTGCTGGCCGTCGAGAAACTCATGGGGTTGGCGGTGCCGCCGCGCTGCCAGTATCTCCGCGCGATGTGCTGCGAGATGGCGCGCATCTCCTCGCACCTGATGGGCATCGGCGCGATGGGCCTCGACCTGGGCGCGTTGACGGTGTTCCTCTGGACGTTCACCGAGCGCGAGCGGCTCTACGCGTTGTTCGAGAAGCTCACCGGCGCTCGCCTCACCAACAGCTTCACGCGCATCGGCGGCGTGGCGCGCGACATTCCGGACGGCTGGATTGCCGAGTTGCGCCAGTTCCTCGACACGTTCCCGAAGACGATTGACGAGGTGGACAAGCTGCTGACGGGAAATCGCATCTTCATGGACCGCAACCGCGACGTCGGCGTGCTGCCGAAGGACGTGGCGATTGACTACGGCGTCACGGGGCCGAACCTGCGCGGCAGCGGCGTCAAATACGACCTGCGCAAGGCGCACCCGTATCTCTGCTACAAGGACTTCGAGTTCGACGTGCCCGTCGGCGAGGTCGGCGACTGCTACGACCGCTACCTCGTCCGCATGGAGGAAATGCGCCAGTCGGTGCGCATCCTGAAGCAGGCTTGCGACAAGCTGCCCGGCGGGCCGGTCAACGCGCCGGATTTCAAGACCATCCTGCCGCCCAAGGAGAAGGTGCTGACGCGGATGGAGGAACTCATCCACCAGTTCATGGTGGTCACCGAAGGGCCGAACGTGCCGCCGGGCGAGGCGTTCTTCAGCGCGGAGAACGCGAAGGGCGAATTGGGCTTCTACGTGATCAGCCGCGGCGGTGGGGTGCCGTGGCGGCTGAAGATCCGCGGACCAAGCTTCTGCAACCTGAGCGTGCTGCCATATCTGCTCAAGGGCCACCTGATCGCCGACGTCGTGGCGATCCTGGGTTCCTTCGACTTTGTCATGGGGGAGTGCGACCGCTGACCATGCAAGCGCCTCCTGAACTCAACGCCACGGTGGATGCGCTGCTGACGCATTACCCGCCCGACAAGAAGCGCAGCGCGATGCTCATGGTGCTCCACGCCATCCAGGAGCGGTTCGGTTACATTTCCAACCCGATGATCGAGTGGACGGCAAAGAAGCTGGAGTGCCAGCCGATCCACGTTGCCGAGTGCGTGACGTTCTACCCGATGTTCCGGCGCAAGCGCGTCGGCAAGTTTCATGTCAAGGTCTGCCGCGCGCTGTCGTGCGAACTGGCCGGCGGCCACAAGCTCGCCGACGCGCTCAAGCACAAGTTCGGCATTGGCATGGACCAGGTCACGGGGGACGGACGTTACAGTCTCGGCTGGGTCGAGTGCCTCGCCGCGTGCGACAAAGGCCCGTGTGTGACCATCAACGACGAGCACTTCGAGAGCGTCACGCCGCCGAAGCTCGACGAAATCCTGGCCAGGGTGGCGCCGCCGCTGAAGGCTCCCGCGCGGAAGGCGACGCTCAAGAAGCCTGTCACGGACGAACATCCCGCCCGCAAGCCGGCCGCCCCACGGCCTGCCGCGGCGCAGAAGCCGCCTGCTGAAGCGAAGGTTGCGGTGGAGCAGAAGCCCGCCGAGGCCGCCCAGTCGATCGAGATGGAATTGCCGCCCATCGAGGCCTACAACCTCGGCGTCTCGATGTGGCGGAAGAATTACATGCAGGAGGCGTTGCTGGTGTTCGAGGCTTGCATGGCAATCGAGCGGTTGAAGATGTCGGCTGCCTACGCCCGCCAGCGTTGTCTGAAGGAGATGGGGCGCGATGCGGCGCTGCCGTCGGATCTTGTCGGCAAGGAGGACGACGTCAACGCACTCGGTGATGCGAGCAACCTCGTCTGTCATTTGCTGGAGGATGGACACAAGGCGGCCCTTGAAGCTTGCGGCACGCTCACGAACGTCTGGAACGTCGTGGCCGAGCTTGCGGGCGCCAATTACATCATCCGGATCACTTGTGTTTCCGGCGAATTCATCAACTGGGCCTGGCGCGAGGTCGAGGGCAAGCTCGTCTCCGTGCCCGACCCGGCGGTGAATCCGAACCCGACCGAGACCGACCGCTTTGTAATTTCGCTGATCGAACATTCATCGTCATTGCCGCTCGCGGCGATCCCTGCCGACGGAGTGCCGCGGCACGAACCCGAACCGAAGCCGAAAAGCTGACTTGGCAACCGCAACCGAACATGGCCGCCGTTGAACGCAAAATCCTGACCGCGCGAATGACCCAGCCGGGTTACTCGGTCCGCATCGAGGACTACCTCGCCGCGGGTGGCTATGCGGCCTTGAAGAAGGCTATGGCGATGAAACCGGAGGCCATCCGCAGCGAGGTCACGCGCTCCGGCCTGCGCGGACGCGGCGGCGCGGGGTTTGGCACCGGCCTGAAGTGGTCGCTCGTGGACCGCAAGAGCGGCAAGCCGATCTACCTCATCTGCAACGCGGACGAGGCCGAGCCGGGCACGTTCAAGGACCGGCAGATCATCCACCGCGACCCGCACGCGCTCATCGAGGGCATCGTCTGCGCCAGCTACGCCAACGACGTCCGCACCGCCTACGTCTACTGCCGCGGCGAGTTCGCGCAGGGCTACAAGATTCTGCTCGCCGCTATCGAGGAAGCGCGCGCGAAGAACTTCGTCGGCAAGAACATCTTCGGCTCCGCCTACTCGCTGGAGATATACGTCCACCGTGGCGCGGGCGCCTACATCTGCGGCGAGGAGACCGGCCTCATCGAATCGCTCGAAGGCAAGCGCGGCTATCCGCGGTTCAAGCCGCCGTATTTCCCCGCCGCGCTCGGCCTCTGGATGTGCCCGACCATCGTCAACAACGTCGAAACGCTCGCCAACATCCCGGTGATTATCCAGATGGGCGGCGCGGAGTTCGCCCACATTGGCACGCCCGGCAACACCGGCACGCGCATGGTCGGCGTCAGCGGCCACGTCAACAAGCCCGGCTGCTACGAGGTCGAACTGGGCAAGATCACCCACGGCGAACTGATCAACGGCCTCTGCGGCGGCGTGCCCGGCGGGCGCAAGGTCAAGGCCATCATCCCCGGCGGCAGCAGCGCGAAAAGCATCCGCGGCGACGAGCGGTTCAAAGGCAAGAAACGCGACGGCACGGCGTATGACTGGGGCTGGCAGGACGTGCCGGTGGATTTCGATTCGCTGGCGATGATCGGCACGATGGCCGGCTCCGGCGGCGTCATCGTGCTCGACGAGACGGCGGATATCCCGAAGGCCATCGCCAACATCGCCGAGTTCTACGCGCACGAAAGCTGTGGCCAATGCACGCCTTGCCGCGAAGGCTCGCTCTGGATGGCCAAGGCCCTCCATCGCATGACCCACGGCCACGGCCAGAAGGGCGACACCGATTACCTCAAGAGCATCGCCGACAACATCCCCGGCCGCACCATCTGCCCGTTCGGCGAGGCGTGCGCCTGGCCGGTCCAGAGCTTCGTCGAAAAGTTCCGGGACGACTTCGTGAAACTGGAGAAATGATGGGAAAAGACATCGCCATCTCAAAGACTCTGAGCATCCGCGACTGTGGTTTCGATGAGTCTTGGCTTCAAAGCCAGATTGCGGCTGACCCTGGCATTCTTGGGTTGGGGAAGTTGGAATTCGTTGAGAGGGAAAGGCGGCAGTCATGCCCGACAACCTGACAACTCCAACGCCCGCCGCCGAGATGGTCAACGCGACCATCAACGGCATCAAGGTGCAGGCGCCGAAAGGCGCCAACATCATCGAGGCGGGTGAGCGGGTCGGCGTGTTCGTGCCGCATTATTGCTATCACAAGAAGCTCGCCATCTCCGGCATCTGCCGCATGTGTCTCGTCGAAGTCGGAGGCCCGATGCGCGGCCCGGACGACAAGCCCGTCCTCAACCCCGACGGCACGCCGAAGATCGCGATGGCGCCCCGCCTGTCCATCGGCTGCAACACTCCCGTCACCGAAGGCATGGTCATCGTTACCAACTCGCCGGCGGTGAAACAGGCGCAGAACGCGGTGATGGAGTTCTTCCTCATCAACCACCCGCTCGACTGCCCGATCTGCGACCAGGCCGGCGAGTGCAAGCTGCAGGAATACTCCGTCGAGTTCGGCAAGGACGCCTCGCGCTTCCGCGAGGAGAAAGTCCACAAGCCGAAGCAGGTGGACCTCGGCCCGCGCGTGATGCTCGACGACGAGCGATGCATCCTCTGTAGCCGCTGCATCCGGTTCATGCGGGACGTGGCCAAGGACGACTGCCTCGGCTTCGTCAACCGCGGCAGCCACACCACGCTGGCCTGCTGGCCGGGCAAAAAGCTCGCCGGCAACTACTCGCTCAACACCGTGGACCTCTGCCCCGTCGGTGCGCTTACGGACAAGGATTTCCGGTTCAAGATGCGCGTCTGGTTCCTGAAGGAAACCAAGAGCATCTGCACGAGTTGCGCCACGGGCTGCAACACCGTCATCTGGTCGCGCGAGAACGTCGTGTATCGCCAGACGCCGCGCGAGAACGACGCCGTCAACCAGTGCTGGATGTGCGACGCCGGCCGGCACAACTACAAGCACATCAACGCAGCGAGCCGGCTAAAGAAGGCGCTCGTGAGCGGCAAGGAGATGGGCTACGCCGATGCGTTGAAGCAACTCGGACCGAAGCTGAAGGCTGCGTTGGCCGACCGCGCAAGCGTGGCGTTCGTGGGCAGCGGGCGGGCGACGAACGAGGAGCTTTACCTGTTCTCGATCCTGGCGAAGGGCGGCGTCAGCGATTGCGTGCCGCGGACGTGGGACGGCGACAACTTCCTCGTCAACGCCGATCGCAACCCGAACGGCGCAGGCGCGAAGATTTTTGGTGTGGCCGCTCAGCCGATGGGGTCGAAACTTACGGTGATTGCCGACGGCATCAAGGCGGGCAGGATCAAGACGCTCATCGTCCATCAGGAGGACGTGAACCGGCGCGGCATCGGCGCCGACCTGCTGGCGAAGCTGTCGCTGCTGGTGGTTGTGGATTTCAGGCCGACGGAGACGACCAAGGCCGCGCACTTCGTGTTGCCGGGCGTGACTTATGCCGAGAAACGCGGCACGTTCACCAACGCCAATGGCCGCGTCCAGCGCGTCTGGCCGGCCGTGTCACTCGGCGGCGAGGAACGCAGCGATTGGGAAATCTTCCGCGACCTGTTGCGCGAGACCGGCCAGCCGGACCGGTTCGGGGACATCGCGGCGTTGTTCGCGGACATGGCGGCCAACGTGAAGCCGTTCGCCGGCCTGTCGCTGGAGAAGATCGGCGGCGGCGGCGTGCAAATCTCTGTGACCTAGATGGACCCGATTCTCATACATCTGATCAAGATCGTCGGCGTGGTCGGCGTGCTGCTGTTCATCTGCGCTTACATCGTGCTGGCGGAACGGCGCATCTGCGCGTTCATCCAAGACCGGCTCGGCCCGAACCGCGTCGGCATCCCGCTCTGGATCCGCAAGGACGGCAGCGCGATCCAGATCGGCGCGCGCTGGGCGCTGGGCCAGCCGATCATTGATGCGCTGAAGGCGATCTTCAAAGAGGACTTCGTGCCCGGCCACGTGAACAAGTTCTACTTTTGGCTCGGGCCGATGCTCGTGATGGCACCCGCGCTGATGGTCTGGGCGGCGATCCCGTTCGGGAGCACGCTCTGCGGCGTGCCGATGATTATCGCCGACGTCAACGTCGGCATCCTGCTCGTCTTCGCGCTCGCGTCGCTGGGCGTCTATGGCATCGTGCTCGGCGGCTGGGCCAGCAACTCTAAATACCCGTTCCTCGGCGGCATCCGCGGCAGCGCGCAGCTCATCAGCTACGAACTCTGCCTTGGCCTGTCGGTCATCCCGTTGTTCATGCAGGTCGGCAGCCTGCGGCTGACGGAGGTCGTGCGCTGGCAGACCGAACATCTGTGGCTCGTCTGCTATCCGTGGAACTGGCTGCCGGCGATCATCTACGTGGCGTCATCGTTCGCGGAGACCAACCGCGCGCCGTTCGACCTGCCGGAGGCCGAGCAGGAACTGGCCGGCGGCTACAACACCGAATACAGCTCGATGAAGTTCGCCATGTTCTTCCTCGCCGAATACGCGAACATGATCACCGCTTCGGCGCTGATGGTGGTGCTGTTCCTCGGCGGCTGGCATCTGCCGTTCGTGCCGGTCAGCGGCGGCATCGCGGTGGGCGTCGCGCACATCTGCATTTTCCTCGCGAAGGTCTGCGCGCTGGCGCTGGTGTTCATCTGGGTGCGCTGGACCGTGCCGCGCGTGCGCTACGACCAGCTCATGGGCCTGGGCTGGAAAGTGTTCTTGCCGCTGGCGCTGGCGGGCGTTTTGATAACGGGGCTGGCCATCGTGGCCGGATGGAGTCCGTCATGAAGATCGAGCGCAAACCGCTGACGCTCTGGGAACGGCTCTACCTGCCGGCGATCATCTCCGGCATGATGCTGACGTTCTCGCATCTGTTCCGGAAAAAGGTGACGCTGCGGTATCCGGAGGAGAAGCCGGAGATGCCGCCGGGCTACCGCGGCCAGCCGGTGCTGGTGAAGGACGACGAGGGCCGCGTGAAGTGCGTCGCGTGCCAGCTTTGCGAGTTTGTGTGCCCGCCGCGGGCGATCCGGATCAAGCCGATGGCTTACCCGGAGAACGCGAAGTATAAGAAGGTCGAGAAGACGCCGGAAGAGTTCGAGATTGATATGATCCGCTGCATTTTCTGTGGTTACTGTGAGGAGGTCTGCCCTGAGCGGGCCATCTTCCTGCGCGGGCCTTACTCGGTCACCGGCCTCTCGCGGAAGGACATGGTTTTTAACAAGGAGAAGCTCTTGGAACTGGGCGGCACGCTGCCGGACCCGATCAAGAAGTGGCGGAAGAAGTAAAACCCGAAAGTCGAAACTCGAAATCCGAAACAAACTCGAATGACGAAAGACAAAAAGCTTGGAAACAGCGGCGCGGCGCGTGACGCGCGCTTTCCGTGTTTGCTGGATTCGGGTTTCGGATTTGTTTCGAGTGTCGAGCTTCGGATTTCGGATTTTCCGTAAAATGCACGACCAACTGTTCTGGTTTTTCAGCATAGCGATGTTGTTGAGCGGGCTGCTCGTGATCCTGAGCCGCAACCCGGTCAACAGCGCGATGTTCCTGGTGGTGGCCATGTGTTTCATGGCGGGCCTGTTCGTGCTGCTGGAGGCGCACTTCCTGGCGATCATCCAGATCCTGGTCTATGCCGGCGCGGTGATGGTGCTGTTCCTGTTCGTCATCATGTTCCTCGACCTGAAGGCGGAGCGGCGGCGGCGGTTCAGGATTCTGACCTTTGGGGGCGGCATCATCGTGGCGGCGGCGTTCATGGTGAAGGTGCACGACGTGGTCGAAGACATGCCGCTGGTGGCGGCCAAAGGCGTGGCGGGCACGACCGAGGCGGTCGGGCGGCTGTTGTTCACGCGCTACCTGTTGCCGTTCGAGGTCGCGTCGCTGTTGCTGTTGGTGGCCGTGGTCGGCGTGGTGCTGCTGTCGAAACGGGACCTGAAATGATTCCAGTCGTCCTCCCACATTATCTGGTGGTGAGCGCGGCGCTGTTCTCGCTCGGCCTGGCGGGCGTGATCATCCGGCGCAACGCGCTGGTGATCTTCATGTCGCTGGAGTTGATGCTGAACGCGGCCAACCTCGCGCTGGCGGCGTTCAGCCGCTACAATGGCAGCCTGCACGGGCATGTGCTGGTGTTTTTCATCATCACCGTCGCCGCAGCCGAGGTCGCGGTCGGGCTGGCAATCATCGTGGCGCTGTTCCGACGGCGCAAGTCGGTCAACGTGGACGAACTCACAAGCATGAGACTCTGAAGCATGGACGACGTCACTGGATTACTCTGGCGCATCCTGGCCGGCCCGCTCTGCGCGGCGGTGGTCATCGTGTTGATCTGCCGGCGGTCGCCGTTCTACGCCGACTTCAGCCCGGTGATGGAACGGTCGGCGGGGGCGGTCATCGCCATCGCATTCCTGCTCGGCTCGACATGGTTTGCGTGGATGGCGCTGGATGCGGTGAAGACCGGCAATGTGACGACTTCGCCGACGTATCGGTTCATTGACGTGGGCGACCTGGAGGTGAACGTCAACTGGTCGCTCGACCGGCTCAGCGTGATGATGGCGATGATCGTGTGCGTGGTGTCGCTGTGCATCTTCGTCTATTCCGTCGGCTACATGCACGGCGATCCGGGCATCAACCGGTTCTTTGCGAAACTGTCGTTCTTTGTGTTCTCGATGCTTGGCATCGTGTTCTCCGGCAATCTGGTGATGATGTTCGTCTTCTGGGAACTGGTCGGCGTGTCGAGTTACCTGCTGATCGGTTACTGGTATCAACGGCCCGCCGCGGCCGAGGCGGGCAAGAAGGCGTTCATCGTCAACCGCATCGGCGACTTCGGGTTCCTGCTGGGCATCCTGCTGGTCTGGAACGTGACCGGGAGCGTGGACTTCACGGACATCCGCAACTACCTGAAGGCGCATCCGGCTGAAGTGAGTGGCGGCGTGCTGACGATCCCGGCGCTGCTCATCTTCTGCGGCGCGGTCGGCAAGAGCGCGCAGTTGCCGCTGCACGTGTGGTTGCCCGACGCGATGGAAGGCCCGACGCCGGTCAGCGCGCTCATCCACGCCGCGACGATGGTGGCGGCGGGCGTGTATATGCTCTGCCGCGTGTCGTTCCTGGTGTTCGCCAGCCCGGCGGCGATGGACGTGATCGCGTGGATCGGCGGCCTGACGGCGTTGCTCTCGGCGGTCATCGCGTGCCAGCAGAACGACATCAAGCGGATTCTGGCTTACTCGACGTTGAGCCAGCTTGGTTACATGGTGATGGCGGTGGGGCTGAGCGTGCCGCAGGTCAACGGCTACATGCCGGCGATGTTCCATCTTTCGACGCACGCGTTCTTCAAGTCGCTGTTGTTCCTGAGCGCGGGCAGCGTGATCATCGCGTTCCACCATGCCGAACAGGACATCTGGAAGATGGGCGGCCTCTGGAAGAAGATGCCGATCACGACGGCGTGCTTCACGGTCGGGTTGCTGGCGCTGACGGGGTTTCCGGGACTGAGCGGCTTTTTCAGCAAGGAGACGATCCTCGGCCTCGCGCGCGAGCGGAACGAGGACTTGTTCACGCTGGCGACGGTGACGGCCGGGTTCACGAGCTTCTACATGTTCCGCGCGCTGTTTGTGGCGTTCCTCGGCCAGCCGCGCAGCGAGGCGGCGGGCAAGGTGAAGGAAAGCCCCTGGGTGGTGCTCGGTCCGCTGGTTGCGCTGGCGATCCTGTCGGTCATCGGCGGCTATACGTGGATGGGCATTCCCGGCTGGCTGGTCGGCGATAAAGGCCTGAGCGAAGCGCCGGCGGGCACGAACGTCCTTCTGCTGGCGATGCTGGCGTTTGTGATGGGTCTGGCGCTGGCGGTGGTGTTCTACCTCTGCGGACCGGCTGAGGACCCGGTCAAGACTAAGTTCCCGTTCCTGCATCGGATTCTGTGGAACAAGTTCGGCTTCGACGAGTTCTACCTCGCGTTGGTGAAATACGTGCAAGGCGGTCTGGCCGCGCTGTGCGAGCTCGTGGACCGCTGGGTCATCGCGGGGGCGGGTGTGCGTGGCACGGCGGGCGTGGCGCAGACGCTGGGCAAGATGTTGCAGCTTTTCCAGACGGGCGGCCTCCAGACCTACGCGTTCCTGTTCGCTGCCGGTTTGGTCATCATTCTCTACTACGTGGTCACGCAATGAGCCTCGAATCCTACAGCCTGCTGAACTGCGCGATCCTGACACCGCTGGTGTTTGCGGTCGTGGTGTGCTGTCTGCCGGCAGCATCGGCGGCAGCGATCCGCTGGCTTTCGATTCTCGGCTCGCTCCTGACCGGCGTGCTGAGCGTGATGATCTACACGCGGTTCAACCCGCAGAACGCCGGGTTCCAGATGGAGCGGGACGTGCCGTGGGTCGCACCGCTGGGCTTGAGTTGGCACGTCGGCGTGGACGGCATCAGCGTCGTGATGATCCTGCTGACGGGGCTGGTCGGTTTTGCGGCGACGCTGGTGGCGTGGGACGTGACGAAGCGGCAGAAGGAGTTCTACGTTCTGCTGATGATCCTGATCAGTGGCGCCATCGGCATGTTTGCGTCGCTCGACATCTTTTTCATCTATTTCTTCCACGAACTGGCGCTGATCCCTACATTCCTGATGATCGGCATCTGGGGCAGCGGCCAGCGCGAATACGCGGCGATGAAGATGACGCTCTACCTGAGCGCCGGCGCGCTGGTGGCGCTCTTCGGCCTCATCGCGCTCTACGTCGGCTTGCCTGTCGGCGAGCGGACGTTCGACGTGGTGAAGCTGGTCGCGTTCGCCAAGGGCCAGCCGTTCAGCGCGAGCTTCCAGCATCTCGTCTATCCGTTGCTGCTGTTCGGGCTGGGCGCGCTGGTGTCGCTGGTGCCGCTGCACACGTGGGCGCCGATCGGCTACGGCAGCGCGCCGACGGCGACGGCGATGCTCCACGCGGGCGTGCTGAAGAAGTTCGGCCTCTACGCGCTGCTGCGGATCGTGCTGCCGGCGCTGCCCAGCGGCGCTGAGGATTGGAACTGGCTGCTGCTGGCGTTGCTGCTCGGCAACATCGTCTATGGCGGCCTCGTGGCGATGCGGCAGAAGAACTTCAACTTCCTGCTCGGCTACTCCAGCGTCGCGCACATGGGCTTTGCGTTTCTTGGCATCGCCACGTTCAACGACCTCGGCATCACGGGCGCGGTGCTCTTCATGTTCGCGCACGGCCTCTCGACGGCGCTGGCGTTCGCGTTGAGCGGCTTTTTCTTCGCGCAGACCGGGACGCGCGAGATTCCGGAACTGGGCGGCCTGTGCAAGCGGATGCCGTTCATCGGCACGGCGATCGTGATGGCGGCCTTTGCGTCCGTCGGCTTGCCGGGCTTCGCCAACTTCCCGGGCGAGGTGATGGTGCTTTTCGGCGCGTGGCAGGTGAAAGGGTGGGGCATCAAGGCCGGCGCGGCGACGTTGTCGTGGCCGGTGATCGTCGCCATCTGGGGCGGGGCGGTCTTGGGCGCGGTTTATATGCTGCGCGCGGTGCGCGATGTCTGCTTCGGCGTGCTCCCGGCGAAGTGGCAGAAGCTTGGGGACGCAAACCTTCCCGCAAAGTTTCCCTACCTCGTGTTGCTCGGCGCGTTGATCTGGGTCGGCGTCTATCCGCGCGAGCTGACGGAGACAATCAAACCAGCCGCCATCGCCGTGGTCGAGGCGATGGAGAAAACGAAGGCCAGGGAGCCGCTGCCGCCGAAACCGAAGCCAAAACCAACTCCGGCCAAGCGCGCCGCGAAGCCCGGCAAAACGCCTGCGCGCCCCGTTGCCAAATGACATGAACCTTTCGTCGCTCAAACTGGAGATGGCCACCGCCGGCTTGGGGATGCTGGTGCTGATGCTCGGCGCGTTCACGCGGCGGGACGACAAGCGGTTCTTGGGGGCCATCAGCGCGATCGGCCTGACGGCGATCCTGGCGTGGAGCGTCTGCTGCGGCGCGGTGATGGGTGTGGGTTTCGACGGCATGTGGGTGAACGACGCGATGGCGCTGTTCTTCAAGCGGCTGTTCCTCATCGCGACAATCCTCGTGACGGTGATGTCGGCGGGCTTCGCGGGGAAGATCGAGTCCGGCGTCGGCGAGTTCTTCGCGCTGATCCTGTTTGCCTGCACGGGGATGATGCTGACAGCCTCCGTCAATGATTTCGTGATGCTGTTCGTGTCGCTGGAGACGGTGACGATCACGTTTTACATCCTGACCAGCTATCTGCGGCGTCAGGTGCCGTCGCTGGAGGCGGGCGTGAAGTATCTGATTCTCGGCGCGCTTTCGTCGGCGTTCCTGGTCTATGGCATCACGTTCATCTATGGCGCGACCGGCGGGACCAGCTTCAGCGGGCTGGCCGAATTCCTGAAGGTGAACGGCGCGGGCGGTCTGGTGTTGCTCGGCGTGATGCTGGTGCTCGCCGGGCTTGGGTTCAAGGTCGCCAGCGTCCCGTTCCATATCTGGGTGCCGGACGTTTATCAGGGCGCGCCGACGCCGGTGACGGCATTCCTGGCGGTCGGCTCGAAGGCGGCGGGCTTTGCGCTGCTGCTGCGGTTGCTTTACGGCGGCCTGCTGCCAATGAAAGCGACATGGGTCGCGCTGATCGCGGTGCTGGCGGCGCTGACGATCCTCTACGGCAACCTCGCGGCCATCCCGCAGAAAAACATCAAGCGGCTGCTGGGCTACTCCAGCATCAGCCACGCGGGCTTTCTGTTGCTCGGTGTGGCGGCGGCGACGGCGTTCGGCACGGGCGCGGCGCTGTTTTACCTGTTTGCTTACGTGTTCACGAACCTGGGCGCGTTCCTGGTGATCGTGTGCATGGCCAACGCCACGGCGGACGACGAGATCGCGAGCTATGCGGGCCTGGCGCGGCGCTCGCCGTTGTTGGCGGCGGCGATGACGGTGGCGTTGGTGTCGCTGGCGGGCGTGCCGCCGATGGCGGGCTTTTTCGCGAAGTTCCTCATCTTCTCGGCGGTGATCGGGCAGCAGCTTTGGTGGCTGGCGGCGGTGGGCGCGGTGGGCGTTGTGGCGTCGCTCTACTACTATTTAGGCGTGGTGAAGGCGATGTATTGGCAGGAACCGCGGCAGGAAGCCGCGATTGCAGTGGGGTTGACGATGAAGGTCGCCTTGTGGTTCGTGATGGCGGCGACGCTGGCGATTGGCGTCTTCCAAGGGCCGGTCGTGGAGTGGGCGTTTGAGGCCGCCAGAGAATTGGTGAAGTAGGGGAGAAAACCCGTGTGAGTTCGATCCGCCGCATCGATACGGTCTTCGGTTACGTCCGCGACCTCGCGCGGGCGAAACAGTCTTACAGCGAGACGCTCGGCTCGGGCAGCCGGCCATTGACGGCAAGTTTTGGGTCGAGTTCAGGCTGTCCGACGGCGACACGCGCTTTGCGCTGCACTTGAGCGACAAGCACGACGCCGCCAACCGCGCCCTCGGCACGGTCAAGTGCAGCTTCGAGGTGGCTGACATCCACAAGTTCGCCGCGCAACTCAAGGAAAGCGGCGTGGCGTTCCATTACGAGCCGCGCAAGGAATACGGTTTCTGGCTGGCGGAGTTTGAGGACGTGGAAGGCAACGTCCCGCGCCTTTACCAGAGGGCGGGCTGAGCGGGCGGGGACGCGAAGAAATCGCTTGGCGTCCTTGCGCGTTTGCGGGAATCTCCGGGCGGCATGACAACGTTGCTCTTCGACATTGAGACGGCGGGGCAGGACTTTGATTCCTTCGATGGGGCGCAGAAGGAGTATCTGATGCGCTACGCCGAGCGCGAAGCGACCGGGGAATCGCGCGCCGCAAAGCGCGCCGAGGTCATCCAGCAACTGAACCTGACCGCGCCGACCGCGCGGGTGATCGCGATCGGCATGCTCAACGTGGACACGGGGAAGGGGAAGGTGGTTTATCAGTCGGACGAGTTTGAGGAATGGACGAGCGAGGACAGCCTGGTGGAGTTTGCGTCGGGGACGGAGGAGGACGTGCTGGGCGAGTTCTGGGACGTGGTGAAGCGCTACGACCGTCTGGTGACGTTCAACGGCCGCATGTTCGATTGCCCCTTTGTCATGCTGCGCAGCGCGATCCTCGGTGTGCGCCCCTCGCGGAACCTGATGGGCAACCGCTACGCGAAGGACATGGTGGACCTGCTGGAACAGCTTTCGTTCTATGGGGCGACGAGGAAGTTCAACCTCGACTTCTATTGCAGGGTGTTTGGCATCGAAAGCCCGAAGGCGGGCGGCATCACCGGCCTCGACATGAACAAGCTATTCGCCGAGGGCCGGCACAAGGAGATCGCCCGCTACTGTCTGGGGGATTGCCGCGCCACGGTCGAGCTATACAAGAAGTGGCACGCGACCCTCTGCTTCAACGAAGGCTGACCCGGCAAAACAAACGGGCCGGAAGGCATCGCCATCCGGCCCGTCACATTCTGGCGCCGGACTGGGTCCGGCGGCGCGGTGATTACTTGCCTTCCTTCTTCCCTTCTTCCTTGCCGGCGCCCGCCTTCTTCTTGCAGCGGGACTTGGTGCAGGGCTTGGCCGCATCACCAAGCCCCTTGACGGCTTCCTTGCAGCAATCCCTGTCGGCGCAATACTGGCAAGCCTTGCCTTTCTTGGCTCTCTCGATGGTCTCGTCACAGCACGGAGCGGCATCTGCGATGGCCGTGACAGTGAGGAACGCAGCAGCGATTGTGAGTGTCAGATAACGGGTCAGTGTTTTCATAATAGGTTCCTTTCGGTTGCCGCGTAGAACACCTGTTTTCCATGATGATTTCAAGCAAAACCCAGACGTTGGCAGGAAGGGCCTTCTTCACTCGGCCCCGAGCTTGCCCAGCAGCCCGCGCGCGCGGACGATGCCAAAGAGATGCCGGAAAAACACCGCCGCCGCGGCCAGATACACGATGTTCAACCCAAGCGACCACCAGAACATCTCCCACGGCGCCTGTCCGGTCCGCAGCGCCTCGCGCATCCCCTCGAACACATAGGTGCACGGCATGGCCCATGCCACGGGCTGCAGCCATGCCGGCAGGACGTTGACGGGGTAAAACACCGCCGAGAGCGGCTGCACCAGGAATGGGATGCCCCACGCCAAGGCCTCGGCGGCGTGGCCCCAGCGCATGATCAACGCCACCGTCGCCATGCCCATCGCCCAGCCCATCAACATCAGGCTCAGCACAAACGGGATCAGCGTGAAACCAAGCTGGAAGACGTTGAAGGCGTAGAGCGCCCATGCCAGCGCCGCCAGCACCAGGCCGTTGACGAGCACCTTGATGATGCCGAGGGCAAACGTGGCCACGAGAAACTCGGTGATCGTCACCGGCGCGACGAAGATGTTCAGGAGATTTCGCGCCCAGACGTCTTCGAGGAACGAGATGGTGACGCCCTGTTGCGCGCGGTAGAGCAGGTCCCAGAAGATCATCGAGCCGATGAGGAACGTTACCAGTGCCGGCACGTGGCCCGCGCCGACGTTGATGAGGTAGTTGGTGAGGAATCCCCACACCAGCAGGTCCATCACCGGCCAGAAAAAGATTTCCATCACCCGCGTCCAGCTTTGGCGGTAGAGCAGCAGGTAGCGGAGCAACAGGGCACTGATGCGGCGGAGATTCATGAGGCTGGCTTGGTGTCTGCCTCCTGTAGTTCCCCGTCCCGTGCGATGCGGATGAACACCTGCTCCAGCGACTGCTGGTTGAACCGGGCGATGACCTCGCGCGGCGGGCCTTCGGCGATCTTGCGGCCGTGGTGCAGGAAGATGACCCGGTCGCAAATTTCCTCGATCTCCCGCATGTTGTGCGAGGTGTAGAGGATCGTGATGCCACGCTCGCGCTGGATGCGGCGCAACAGCTTGCGCACCTTGTCGGCGATGTCGGGATCGAGCGAAGCGGTCGGTTCGTCCAGGAGCAGCAGCTCGGGGTCGTTCAGCAACGCCTTGCAGAGATGCAGCCGCGTGCTCTCGCCGCTGCTGAGCTGGCCGGTCTTGCGCGCGGCCAGACGGTCTATCTCGAACAGCCGCAGCAGCCCCGTCGCCTTTTCGCGCCAATTATCCACGCCGTAGATGCGGGCGAAGACGTGCAGGTTGTCCATGACACGCAGGTTTTGCGGCAGGCTGACGTAGGCGCTGGAGAAATTGGCGCGTTGGAGGATGAACTCGCGGTGTGTCCGGATGTCCTGGCCGAAGATGCGGATGTCGCCGGCGGTCGGCTCGATGATGCCGAGCAACGTCTGAATGGCGGTGGTCTTGCCGGCGCCGTTGGGGCCAAGGAGGCCGAGGATTTCGCCACGCGCGGCGGTGAAACTCAGCCGGTCCACGGCGGTCGTGCCGTCATACACTTTGACCAGATCGCGGACTTCGATGACCATGGGCGGTTCAAGCCCCCGGGCGGCGTGACATGCTGCGCATGAAGTCGGTGGCGCGGCGCAGCACCTTGTTGTCCATCAGGATGCTGATGTGGCCGTGCTGGTAGCGTTCGATGGGCGGCTTGTCCCACGCCTGCCAAAGCTCGTCAATCGTGTCCGGGCCGAGGAATTGGTCGTAGAGCGCCTCGACGATCAGGATGCGTTCGCGATCCAGCAGCGGTTTGTGGAGTTTCGGCAACAGTGGCTCGGCAATGCGGATGACGTCTTCGCGTGTGGCGCCTTGGGCGAGCAAGCTCTTCTTCATCGCCGACAGAAACTCCAGTTCCCACACCTGGCGGTCCAGGCGCACGGCGGGCGTCATCAGCACGGCGAAATCCAGTTCCCGCTCGACGCACGCGATGATGCTGGCGATCCACCCGCCGAGGCTGATGCCCCAGATGCCGACCGGCCCACTCTGTCGTTTGCGCAGCCAGCGCAGCACGACGCGCGCTTCGATGACCGCCTGCTGCACCGCCTGCACAGTGTGCGCGATGTTTTCGGTCAGGAAATACTCCTTCCAGCGGTTCGGCTTGCGGTCCACGTGGTAGGGCAGGTGCATCAGGCAGCAATTGATCCCCCGGCGCGCGAGCCGGTGGCCGGTGCGGCAATAGTTGAGGTAGTAGGCGATGTTCGTGTTCCAGCCATGCAGCAGCAGCACGGTCGGCCGCTGCCGCGCGTCGGCGCCGTGGCCCTCGAAGTAGTCGCCGCCGACGCGGTTGTTGATCTCCCACGGCGTGGTGACCGGGCTGGGAAAGTGAAATGACCGGTGCGTGGCCGGGCCAAGCCAGAGCGGCCGGCTGAGGTGTTGCTCCACATCGGTCATCGGCTCCGGCAGCGCGAAAAGCGTCTCCCACGAACCTAGAGTGCGCGGGTAGGCCTGCCAGAGGTCTTTCTGGCCGGGATGGTCTTCGTGGTCGCTGTGTCCGTCGCGCATCATGTTGGTCGCGAAACGGATCACCGCGCGGTCCATCAAGTGCGCTACCTTCGGGTTCATGCGGTTCTACTGGTAGATGCCGCCGCCGGCACTGGCAAGCAAAACCGTGACGCTTCCGCGCGGTTGCAAAAAAAGGCGGGCCGACCATAGTTCGCGGCCTTTGACCTTTTCGTTGGCGGCCATCTCGGCAAGAACCGCGCGTTCAACAAGCCGCTCAAGGGGAAGATTCCGGCGGCCGACCTGCCGGCAACCGTCACGAAACTGCTCGACCTCTATCAGGCCCGGCGGGGCGCGTCGGAGAGCTTTCAGTCGTTCGTGACGCGCGTCCCGAAGGACGATCTGCTCAAGGCGATAGCTTGAGGCGGGGCGGTGTGTTTCAGAGTTCGCGGCCTTCGCGCGGGGTCAATGCCGCGCGGCACGCCGCCGCGGCGCCGCTGAAGTAGAAACCGAACACCACCAGATAAATCATCGGGACGAACCCCTGCATCCAGCCCAGCGTCCCGTAGGCGGCGGCCACGATAGAGGCGGGCGTCACCGCCAACGCCGACAACCGGAACAACTGGCTGTATGTGAACCTCGGCGTGATCGGCTGCTCCAGGAGGTTCGCCAGTCCGCTGAACAGCACGCATTGCAGCAGCCCCAACGTGAGGAACAGTCCAAAAAACATCCCCAGCGCCGGCAGGACAAGCAGCCAGATCAGCGCCGTCATCAGTTCGCGGAAATACGCGGCGTCCACACGGCCCGCCGGCAATTGCTCGACGGGAAGCGCCTGCGGCTGCGAATCGAGTCCAGCCCACATGAACACGCGATCGGCCGTGACAATGACTCCATTGACCGCGCCTGTTGCCGCGAGCCGTGTCGCCCCGGTTGTGTCGAGGATGAACAGGAAATCGTCCGCCTTCCTCACGGCCGGCTGCGGCGCGCCGGACCGGACCCGGCCCTTCTCGATGGTGAACGCGGGCGGCTTCAACTCGTCTTGAATCCATCGTGTGGCGCTGTCCGTCCACCGGAACGCGCGCGGCGTCAGGATGAGGACGCACACCACCGCCAGCGCAGCGGCGAGTTTGACCAGATGCTTGAAGGGGTCGGAAGCCGACCATCCCAGGGCCGTGTGGTAGAACCGGAAACCCGCGCACGCGCCGGCCAGGGTGCGGAGAAAGTTCATCACGCGCGCGCCGCGGCGAGATTTCGGGATCTCGAGGATTTGCGGGCCGGCTTCAGAGGCTGTGTGAAAAACGCGCCGATCATTGGTTGGCTCCGCA
>DYDC01000251.1 GCA_020718125.1 Methylacidiphilum sp.
ATTCTCGTCCGTCCCTCCGGGACTTGATCGTGGCGCGTGTGTCAAGTTGCGCCCGAAAACAGCGAGAAACCTTCTTTTCTATTTACCGGCAGGCACTGGTGCTGCACACTCGCGGGCCTCATGAAGCTCTACACGGTTTGGACAACGGCACTGCTGCTGGCCGCCAGTGTCGGCGCGGCGGAACCGAAACCGCCGGTCTTCGCCTACCGCTCGTTCTGGCCGGAGTTCGGGGCGATGAAGCAGTTCAAGGACGCGGGCGTGAACACCGTCTGCATCTTCGCCGCCAACACCGACAACTCGCTCGGCAAGCCCTACTCCAAATACCCGCCCGTCTGGCGCTGGTTCGGCAAGTATGATTTCGCCTCGCTGGACAAACAGTATGACGACGTGCTCGCGGTGAACCCGGACGCGGAGTTCATCTGCATGATTGACCTCAACACGCCGATCTGGCTCCAGCGCCAACTGTCAGGCACCGGTCACAGCGCGGAGTGCGAGAGCTTCACCATGCTGAGTTGCGCCTGCGCCAATCCGGCGTGGCGCAAGGCGACGGGTGAGTATTTGACGACGGTCGTCAAGCATGTAGAGGCGCGCTACGGCGACCGCATCAAGGCCTATCTGCTGGCCAGCGGCCAGACCGACGAGTGGATGGACTACAGCCGCGGCATCGCGGGCCGCGCCAAGACGCAGGCTTGGAAGGCCTGGCTGAAATCGCACGGCAAACCGGAACTGCCCGTGCCCGCGCTGGAGCGGCTCGACCGCGCTTCGCTCGACAACCTGATCCGCGATCCGGCAACGGAGCGGGACGCGCTGGACTACGCGCAGTTCACCGGGGACATCATCGTGGACACGGTGCTGGAGTTCGCGAAGAAGACGCGCGCGCTCGTCCCGAAGCAGCGACAGATCGGGATGTTCTTCGGCTACATCCTCGAACTGACCCGCACACGTCTGGTCTGGTCGGGACATCTCGAATACGAGCGGCTTTACAGCTCGCCCGACATTGACTTCTTCATCAGCCCGGGCACCTACGCCGACCGGCCGATGGGCGGCGGCAGCGGCTTCATGGTGCCAAACGCGACCCGGCGGCTCGACAAGAAAGGTTTCCTCCACGAGATAGACCACCGCACGCCGACGTATAACTGCAACCTCGATGAGTTCGTCTCCATCGCGTGGATGGCGCCGTGGAAAAGCCAGGCCGAGACCGACGCCGGCTTGAAACGCGAGTTTGCGTTGGCCATCGTCAATCAGACTTCGCTGTGGTGCTTCGACATGTGGGGCGGCGTGTTCAAGACGCCGGAGACGATGGAGCTTGTCGCGCAGAGCAAGAAGCTCTGGGACCGCTTTGCCGCGCAGCCGCTCAAGACGCGCGCGGAGGTCGCGCTCATCGTGGATCCGCAGAGCGCGCGCTACATCAACGACCAACACGCCATCGTGCCGCAGATATACCAGGGCACGCGCAACAAGCTCAACCGCCTCGGCGCGCCGTTCGAGGTCTTCTCCTTCAACGACCTGCCGCGCGCCGACCTCGCCCAATACCGCCTCTTCGTCTTCCCCGGACTCTTCGAGATCACGCCGGAAAAGATGGACATGCTGCGAAAACACGTCCTCAACAACAACCGCACCGCGCTCTTCCTCTACGCGCCCGGCGTCAGCGACGGCAAGAACCTCGACCCCGCGCGCGTGAAGGCGTTGACCGGCACCGCGTTCAAGACGCCCGGCGTCAGCACCGTGCAATGCGAAGGCTGGAAGTCTGTCTATGCAGGCAGCTACGCGGACCTGACTCCGGCGGTGTTGAAGAAAGCCGCGCGCGAGGCCGGCGTTACGATTTATTGCGAGGACGAGGTTCCGGTTTACGCCAACGAGCGGCTCGTGACGGTCCATACGGCGCAGGGCGGCGAGAAGACCGTCACGCTGCCGATTGACTGCCGGCAGGTTCGCGAACTCTACACCGACCAAGTCGTGACGGTCGCAGGTCGCCAGTTCCGCCACACGTTCAAGACCCCCGACACGGCGATGTTCGAGTTGATTTTGTGAAGCCCAAGAGAAGACAATGAACCACTGACGGCTGAAAGCTGGAAGCTGATAGCGGATTCCAGAAAGCTTGCCGCATTCCGCTCGCCGCCATACAATCCAGCCATGATGTTCACCAAGATTCGGGAGTTGCCTGTCCAGTTGTTTTTGGAAGATGAGCACCGGTGGCTGGTTGGCCAAGGCCGCCGCCTTTCCTACGGCCTGTCGCGCGCAGACAACGCCAACTACTGAGAATGAAAGTCCTCGACCGCCAAAAGCTCGACGTTGTCAACAAGACGCGGAGCAATATTTTCGGATGGCGCGGGCAGTTCACTCCGGAGTTTGTCGCATATCTGCTGGACGAGGCCAACGAGGGCACGGGGCTAGTGGTTGACCCGTTCTGCGGCAGCGGCACGGTGCTTCAGGAGTGTGCGGCTAGGAATCGCGCAGCGCGCGGCTTTGAGATCAATCCGGCGGCTTACGCAATGTCGAGGTTCTTCACGCTGTCCCGGCTGTCGCACGATGAGCGGATGGCTTTGGCGAATCGCGTCGAGCGGCTGTTCCGGGGCGCGACTTCGGATTTCGTGGATTTGCCGCTGTTCAATCCAGTGGAAGATTATCGCGAGCGGGCTTCCAATCTCCTGGGCTTGGGCCGCGAGGTTTTCTCGCGGACGGAGAGCAAGTCGGAGACGCTGCTGACGTTGCTCGCGTTGTTTGAGGCGGAAGGCTGCCGTCTGCCCAATCTCAACCAGGCCGTTTTCACGGCTCTTGGACGCGTGAAGCGGCATCTGCTTGCACTGACAGATTCCACGGCGACATTGGAGGCTTCGCTCTGTGATGCGCGGCTCGTCCATCGCTACGTCCGCGCCGAAGCGGAACTCATCGTCACGAGTCCGCCCTACATCAACGTCTTCAACTACCATCAGAATCATCGGGCGATTCTGGAACTGCTCGGCTTCGACTTGCTGCACGTCGCGGCCAGCGAGATTGGCTCGAATCGGAAGAATCGCGGCAACCGTTTTCGGACGGTGATTCAGTATGCGCTCGACATGGAGGCGGGTCTGGAGAGCTTTGCTCTGAGCCTGAAAGCGCGCGGCCAGCTTCTTCTGGTTGTTGGTCGGGAGTCCAACATTCGCGGAATCGCCATTCCAAATTCTCGTCTGGTGGCCGACATTGCGACGAGTCTCGGTGGTTTCCATCAGGAGGGCAGCTTCGAGCGTTGCTTCACGAATCGCTTCGGCGCGTCCATTTACGAGGATGTGCTGCTGTTCCGCCGAGTCAACGGGCAACCCGCGCCCGGTGCGGCGCGTGGCATAGCTCGCACTCTCCTTGAAGATTTGGAAGATGATGCGGGCGGGGAAGTCCAAGACGACATTCGGGATGCCATCGCTAACGCGGACGGAATCGAGCCATCGCCCTTGTTCAGCCGAAACCCTCAACTCTGACCATGCCCAACACACCACACCTCGACAAACTGGAAGCTGCCATTCGCAATCCAAAATGCGAGCGCGAAGACGTGCGCTTGCTGGAGGAAGCAAAGGAGCGTTATCGAACTTGGAAGTCTGCCATCACCGCTGCCGCTGGCACGGGCAAGCCGCGCGTCATCGCAATGACGCGGCTGTTAAACGAATACAAAGACTTCCTTGAGGTGGAACTGATTGCTGCTCGCGGCTCTGCCTTCATCAAACGTCAGAAGGGACAACTCAAGCTGGACAACTCGGTGCTGGAGGAATTCCTGATTGACCTCACTCAGCCAACCATCCTGAAAGGCTTGCCAGACTTTCCGTTAACCGTTGGGCCGAATACCGCCTTCATGTCGTTGTCGTTCGCGCCGCCGGCACTGCGCGCGCTGAACGAAGCCCCGGTCGTCGCGCTGAAGGTGAAAGACCAAGACTTCATCATCGGCAAAGAGATTCACTATCGCTTCTCGCCAGACCCGGCTTTCGCGGCAGACAAGACGACCACCGGTTCGTTGTCTCTGGCTGTATTGGCGGCGGAAACCAAAGTTAATCTGGACAAAACCATGTTTCAAGAGGCCGCAGGCACAGCATCGCGGCTCAAACAAGGCTGCCCGTATTCGCAATACTACATTCTCAATGAATACCTCGACATGGAGCCCGAGGATTGCCGGCTTACGGCGATTGACAACGTGTTCCTGCTCCGCCACGCGAAACGATTGCCTTTCGAGAAACGGTCAGTGCTGGCCGAAGTTCGCGGGCAACACGAGAGTTGTCCGATTGACGGGGAGGTAGTGTGCACATTCACGCGGAAAATTCAGGCATTCATCAACGCGGCGTGGTATGACCCGGCAGAAGCGTTGCAGAGAGGTTCGTTCGTCTAAGAATGATTCCCTGCTGATCAACCAGTTCAGCATTGCCGGAGCACGCTGGAGAATGTTTGATGGGGAGGCATATATTGTTTT
>DYDC01000252.1 GCA_020718125.1 Methylacidiphilum sp.
CCACCCAGCGTTGAAACGCCGGGCTATTCTCGACCGTCCCTTTCGGGACTTGGCGCGTGTGTCAAGTTGTGCCCGTGGCAAACGCGCCGGCCCAGGCTGGCAAGGCAATGCCGCTGCGGGGGCGGCCATCGCAGGGCCGGCGGGGTTGCGATGTCCTCGATGAGTCAAAACTCTGATTGGCGGCGGGCGTGTATCAGTGGTAGCTTCGCGCGCATCGGCAGCCAGCGGGTTGGCTGCAACGCAACCGGTTCAGGCCGCCCGGCCGCCCGATGCGGAGAGAGCGCGCCATGCGAAACCAAGTCGTGTTGCTCGTGGATCAGGACGCGTCAGTGGCAGAGGCGATCGCCCTCGGTTTGGGCAGCGGTCATTTCAGTTTTCTGTTCGCACAGGATTTTCAAGAGGCCGTCCGCGTCCTTGGCGAGCACGGCAAGGAACTGAGCCTCGTCATCACCGATATCGAACCGCGCGGTCCGGGCTTGGCGTTGCTCGTGGCGATCAAGACCTGCCGTCAGGACCTTCCCGTGATCGTGTTGACCTCGGTGGCCGATCCCAGCCTCAGCCATGAAGCCCGCCGCCGTGGCGCGGCGAGGCTCCTGCGGCAGCCGATTGATTTTGCCGAGCTGCGGACGGTCATTCGAAGCATTTACGAGGAGGAAAGGCCGTTGCCCGGCGACACTCCGGTTGCGACTGCGGATCTCCAGACCGAGCCTGTGGTGGAGAAGGTCAGCCAAAGCGCCGAGCCTTGACCGGCTGCGCGTTTGATCTACTCCAGGTGACGTCCGACACATCCCAATCATGATGCCCACGCCAAGCCGACTTCCCGCCGCGCTCGCGCTCTCGTTGCTCGCTGCTGCCGCACAGGCGGAACCGGTCGTGGTCCGCGTCGGGCACTTCCCCAACATCACACATGCGCAGGCGGTCATCGCCCACGGACTCTCGCGCCAGGGCAAGGGCTGGTTTGAAGAGCGTCTGGGGCCGGGCGTGCGGGTGCGGTGGTTCGTCTATAACGCCGGTCCCAGCGCGATGGAGGCGGTGTTCGCGAAGTCCCTCGACCTGTCCTATGTCGGCCCGAATCCCGCCATCAACGCGCACCTCAAGTCCGGCGGCGATGAAATCCGCATTGTGGCCGGGTCGTGCAGCGGCGGGGCGGCGTTGGTCGTGCAGCCGGACGGCCGGGTCAAGATGGCCGCCGACTTTCGCGGCAAGCGCATCGGCACGCCGCAGTTTGGCAACACGCAGGACGTGGCCGCCCGGGCGTGGCTGATGGGGCGGGGGATGCGCGTCACGATGACCGGCGGCGACGCGCGGGTGATCCCGACGGCCAACGCCGACCAACTGCCGCTTTTCCTCAAGGGCGACCTCGACGCGGTCTGGACGGTCGAGCCGTGGGTGAGCCGGCTCGTGCAGGAGGCCAACGGCCGCGTGTTCATCGAGGAATCATCGCTCTGGCCGGACACCGACGGACGCTACGTCACCACGCATCTGGTCAGTGGCGTCCGGTTCCTGCGCGGGCAGCCCGAGCTGTTGCGCCGCTGGATCGGCGCGCACGTCGAGTTGACGCGGTGGATCAATGCCCACCCCGCGGAGGCCAAACAACTGCTTAATGCGGAGATCAAAGCCGAGACCACCCGCGCGCTGCCACCCGCCGTGCTGGACGGCGCGTGGGCGCGCCTGCACATCACCCACGACCCGGTTCGAGCCTCCCTTGCCAAGTCGGCCGCGGACGCGCACAGGATCGGTTTCCTGCGCGAGAAGCCCGATCTGTCGCGCATCTACGATTTACGGTTGCTCAACGACGTTTTGCGTGCGATGAAACTGCCGGAAATCCCGTGACTGCCGTCCACGAAGAACTGCGCAATGTTCCGCCCGTCAAGCTCGTCGTCCAGAACGTCTCGAAGACGTTCGCGACGCGCCACGGCCCGGTCCATGCCCTTGATGACATCAGCCTCAGTGTGCGCGAGGGTGAGTGTGTCTGCATGGTCGGTCCGAGCGGCTGTGGCAAGTCCACCCTGCTCAACATCATTGCCGGCCTGGAGACGCCCGACAGCGGCGCTGTGCTCGCCGACGGCAAGCCGATCTCAGCGCCGGGCCGCGACCGGATGGTGTTGTTTCAGGAATCCGCCCTGTTTCCGTGGCTGGACGTGATGGGCAACCTGATGTTCGCGCTGAAACTGAAGCCGAACCTGAACAAGCAGGCCCGCCGCGAGGTGGCGCTGTATTACCTCGGACTGGTCGGTCTTGGCAAATTCGCGCACTCCCATATCCACGAACTCTCTGGCGGCATGAAGCAGCGCGTGGCGCTGGCCCGCGCCATGGCGCCCAACCCGCGCGTGCTCCTGATGGACGAGCCGTTTGCGGCCCTCGACGCCATCACCCGCGAACAGCTTTACGACGACATCCAGCGGATCCAGGAGGAACGTCCCAAGACGATCATCTTCGTCACCCACAACGTCCGCGAAGCCGCTTGCCTCGGCGACCGGGTGCTGCTGTTCGCGCCGCGTCCGGGGCGGATCGAGGGCGAGTTTCCCGTGCCGTTGTCCCGGCCGCGGGACTTCGGCAGCCTCGATGTCGCGCGGCACGCGAGCGAGGTCATGCACGCGCTGAAACATCATTTGCAGTCCGAGGGAATGGAGGCGACCGAATGAGACGGGTTCTGTCCCCCATCTTTTTCTTCGGAGCCTTGGTGGTGGCTTGGGAGGCACTGGTGCGGGCGGGCATCTGGTCGCCGGTGATGATCCCTTCGCCCCTGAGCGTTGGCGAATACTTCTGGCGCGCGGGTATGGATGGCACGCTGGGGGGTGCCATGCTCGTGACGTTGCGGCGCTTGCTGCTCGGCTACTTCATCGGGTTGTTGATCGGCCTCCCGCTGGGGTTCATGACGGCGCGGTTCCGCATCTGCAAAGACACGCTGGGCGTCGTGGCGCTGGGCCTCCAAACGTTGCCGAGTATCTGCTGGGTGCCGCTGGCGCTGCTCTGGTTCGGCCAGACTGAGGTGGCCACGCTGTTCGTGGTCATCATGGGAACAGTCTGGTCGGCGTTGATCGCCACAGACCACGGCGTGCGGACCATATCGCCGATTTATGTCCGGGCTGCGATGACGATGGGCTCGCGCCGGTTGCATACGTGGGTCAAGGTGATTCTGCCCGCGTCGCTGCCGTTCATCGTCAGTGGCATGAAACAAGGCTGGGCCTTTGCGTGGCGGTCCCTGATGGCGGCGGAAATCTACGTCACCATCCTGACCGGCTTTGGGCTGGGCCAGTTGCTCCACTACGGCCGGGAATTGCACGCGATGGACCAGGTCATTGCCGTGATGCTCATCATCATCCTCATCGGCCTGCTGGCGGACAAGATACTGTTCTCACCGTGGGAGCGGTTCCTGCATCGCCGCTGGGGAACCACGGAATAACCTGCAAATAGGGATTGCTGCCACGGCCGCAAAAAAGTCTTTGCAGGCGGCGGAGGTTGTCCTAGTCTCTGCGCCCGCAAAACAGCCCGGAACGCGGAAGCCGCGGGGTTTCCGGCGGGCGACAGAACCTCGAACTCAAGGCGGAACAACTTTATGTCAAACAGACCTCTCAACGTCGGCTTGGTGGGCGGTGGCAAGGGCGCGTTCATCGTTCATCCGCATCAGAAGGCGATCCATTTTGACGGCACGCGCCGCGTCGTGGCGGGCGCGCTGTTCCCCGACCCGAAGGTCGCGCTGGAGGAGGCCGCCAACTGGCCTTACCCGATCAAGGGCTACGGTTCCTACGACGAGATGATCGCCGCGAACGCGACGCTGCCCGAGGACCAGAAGCTCGACTACATCCTCATCGTCACGCCGAACTTCGTCCACTGCGACCCCGCCATGAAGGCAATGAAGGCAGGCATCGCGGTGTTCTGCGAGAAGCCGCTCTGCCTGAACCTGCGGGAAGCCAAGGAACTGGTCGAAACCTCGCGCAAGCTCAAGGCGCCGTTCGGCGTCGCGCACACCTATCTCGGCCACTGGACCAGCCGGTTCTCGCGCTACATCGTCAGGAGCGGCCTGCTCGGCGACGTGCGCTGGGTGGACAGCTATTACATTCAGGGCTGGCTCGCGACGAAGCTCGAAGCCACCGGCCAGCAACAGGCGTCGTGGCGCGTGGACCCCAAGCGCGCCGGCGGCAGCGGCTGTGGCGGCGACATCGGCACCCACGCCCTCATGCAGCTTCGTTACACGACCGGCCTGGATGTCACGGAAGTCAGCGCCCAGCTTGAAAAGTTCGTCGAAGGCCGTCCGATTGACGACCACTTCACCATCTACTGCCAGCTCAGCAACGGCGGCAAGGCCCTCGTGCGCGCCTCGCAGGTTTGCCACGGGCACAAGAACGACCTCGGCATTCTCATCGCCGGCACCAAGGGCAGCCTGCGCTGGCGCCAGGAGGAGCCGGAGAGCATCAC
>DYDC01000253.1 GCA_020718125.1 Methylacidiphilum sp.
CGTCCCCCGCCGATAGAGTCCTCGTCATGCAGTGGCTCAATCTCTCGCTGCCGACGCCGGAGGAAAATCTCGCGCTCGACGAGGCTCTCTTCGTCGCCGCCGAGGAGAACAACGGCTGCGAAATCCTGCGCGTCTGGGAAAATCCGGCCCCCTTCGTCGTGCTCGGCTACTTCTGCCGGCTGGCCGATGATGCGGACGAGGATGCCTGCCGCGCCGACGGCGTGCCGATCTTGCGGCGTGTCACCGGCGGCGGCACGGTGCTGCAAGGGCCGGGTTGCCTGAACTTCGCCGTCGTGCTTGATATGCGCGCCACGCCCGCGCTCCGCGACATCAGCCGGTCGCATCGCATCATTCTCGACCGGATTGCCGGCGCGCTCGCGCCGCGCTGCGGCCCGGTCGAGTTTCATCCGCCGAACGACCTCGCCATCGCCGGACGCAAATTCTCCGGCAACGCCCAGCGCCGCCGCCGCGACTGGTTGTTGCACCACGGCACGCTGCTCTACGACTTCCCGCTCGCGAGCGTCACGCGCTGCCTGCGCGAGCCACAGCGCCAGCCCGACTACCGCGCGAGCCGGTTGCATGATGCTTTCCTGATGAACCTTCCCGTGGACCGCGCGTGGCTTGTGGACAGGTTGCGCGAGGCGTGGCACGCGGACAGCGAGGCCGCCGAGTGGCCGCGCGCGCAGACCGCCGAACTGGTCGCGTCGCGCTACTCTAACCCGGAGTGGATTCGGCGGCGGTGATTCGGCAGCCTGCCGGCACGACCATGAGCCAGCTTCTGCCCTACACGCGCAACTGTTTCGTCTGCGGCGCGCACAACGCGCACGGCCTGCAACTGAAGTTCCGTCACGAAGGCGACGAGGTGCGCGCCGACTTCACGCCGTTGCCGCGCCACGCCGGCTTCCGCGGCATCATCCACGGCGGCATCCTCTCCACGGTGCTCGACGAGGCGATGTTCTGGGCCGCCGCGGTCGCCACGCGCCGGTTCGGCCTCGCGGTGGATTTGAACGTCCGGTTCATGAAGAAGGTCTCTGTCGGCGACGCGCTCACCGTCGTCGCGTCGTTCGTGGCCGACAAGGGCCGGCTTTGGGAATCGCGCGCCGAGCTGCGCCTCAGCGACGGCACGGTGGTCGCGCGGGCCACGTGCAAGCAGATGCCGATGAGCGCGGAGGAGATGCGGTTCGCCGCGGGCGACTTCCTCGCCGACCCGGCGGCGATGGCCACGGCGGAACTCTTCTCCGGCCTGAAAGACTAGGGGAGCGTCGCCAGCAACGACTTCATCGCTGCGGTCATTGCCGCGCCATATTTGTCGCGGTCGCAGACGCGGAAGATGAACCGGTCCTTGGAAACCGCGTCCTTCGTCCACTCCGTCACACCGTCGTCGGAACACTTGATTCGCGCTGGCTCGAACGTGAACACCGCCTCGCTCCCGCTGCCAGCCAGCGGAATGATCCGGCCCTCGCGCGAGACAGTCAGGCCGGCGGCGTGGAGGAAGCCGCCCGTGCACCACATGTTCCGATGCAGCGCGCCCTGACGGGCCAGCAGCGCGTCGTCGTTGGGGCCGAGCAGGTAGCGCAGCCAGTCGCAGGCCGGCGGTTTGCCTGTCTTCTCGGTGCGCCCGTTCCGATACATATCGGCGAAGAAGTTCTTCATGCGCGGCGACAGGCGCGGCAGGATGTCGCTTTGTTGGAACCGGTAGAACGTGCCGAACTCCATCACCCGCCACGAGCCGTGATCATTGCCCGGCACCTCCTCGAAACACGGCATCCAGTAGATCGGGCATGGCAGGTCGAAGATCGCCGCGTAAGCCGCGCGGTTGAGGGCGACGTTGTATTCCAGCCGCGCGGCTTTGGCCTTGTCGGGCGTGCCAGCGCCGGCGTTGAGGTAAATCGCGGCGCACTTCTTCGCGAACAACTTCGGCTCGCGTTTGCCCGCCACGGCCACGTCGGCGCAGGAGCCGAGGATGCTGATGACGACGGGCCGGGGCGATTCGCGCAGCAGGCGCAGCAGCTCGCGGATGCCGCCGTCGTCCACCGGCGTGGCTTCGGCCTGCGAGTTGTTGCGCGACTGCATGGGCTGCGGCGAGCCAACGATGAACGGCACGGTGAGGCCGGTGAGGTAGTTCAGTTGCGCGACGCCGAGCGCGTCCGGGTCGCTGTTGCGGAACGCCGGCGGGTAATCGCCCATGATCGCGCGTAACTCCGCCTTGCCCTGGTGCGCGAGGGCATACACGCAGGCCAGGTCCCAATGATCGTCGGGATAGCCGTGGGGACGGAACAGGTCGGTCACGTGCAGCATCGGCGCCGTCGCCGTTCGCGTCGGTGGCGCGGCCTTCGCCTTTTGCAGCCACAAACCTTGCGTCGCCATCCATGTGGCGGTTTGGAGGAAATGTCGGCGGTTCATAATCGTTTCAGGCCAACAATGCGTGGGCCGCCTTGAGCTTCCGCACAATCGCGAGGCGGTTGGGGCAGGCCTGTTCGCAGAGGCCGCATTCGGTGCAAGCGGGCGCTTGTTGATGGCCCGCCGGCGCGGCGCAAAGCTCACGCGCGTCCCGGCGATGGCCGTAGTTCCGGTAATACATGCGGAATCGCAGGATGTGCGGGATGCGGACGCCCGCCGGGCAGGCCGGCCTCGACGCGGAGGCGATGCTGCTCCGGCACGTGGCAGCTCATGCCGATGAAGCGAATCTTGCCCTGCTCCTTGAGCTTTCCGGCCGCCTCCTGAAACCCGTCGCTCCAGCCGCCGTGGCCGAAGTAGCCGTCAATCACGTCGGTCTGGAACCGTTGCAGGCTCCGTTCACAGTCGGCCATGACGGATTTGGCGTCGCGTCTGCCCGACGCGGTGAAGATGAGCACGTCTTTACGGCGGCCTTTCAGCGCGCGACCGAGAATCTCCCCTGTGTCGTGATAGCTGGCGGAGGTGGCGACGAGGTTGCCGCCAAGCTCCAGCAGCTTGTGCGTGATCGCGGGCAACTCCTCGCGGTAGCGATTGAAAAGCCCAGGCCCAAGCTGCTGCGACCGCAGCCCGCTGGCGCAGCCGAGGCCGATCTCGGAAATCTTCAGGCTGGTGCGGCCGAGCCGGCGATACTTCATACCGCGCGTCGCCCCGGCGGCCGACGCGGCAGGGCCGTTTTCCGCGAGCACGCCGAAGGCGGCGGCGGTGGTTTCCAGGAACTGGCGGCGTGTCACGGGTTGCTTTTTGGTCTTCAAGGCAGGTCTCCTCATGCGTCTGTGTTCACCGTCATGGCCGACGGCGCGCAGACTACGCCGCTGCCGCGGATCGAACAAGACGAAAACCTGCTCCGCGCCCGGAGAACACCTGCATCAGCCATCCGGTTCACGCCAAACCAGCGCGCTGTAGAAGGGTCACTCCTCGGTGACGCTCTTGTCGTAGAAGGCCACGAACCTGTCCTTGTCGGGACTTTCACGACAGGCCATCGCGGCGCGCGGGTGCTGGTTGAGCTGGCCGCCGATCATGTAAGGCACCAGCGGCCCCCACTCCAGCTCTTCGCGCAGCGCGAGCATGTGGTCCTGAAGGATCTTGTAGATGGGCCGGACATGGAACTTCGGGTTGCGCAGGAACCCGATCAGCAGTTCCATCGGGCAGTTGCCCGCGCCGCGGCCGAGGCCATACATCGTCGCGTCGAGCCGGTTGGCGCCGTGGATGATCGCTTCGATGGTGTTGGCGAAGGCAAGCTGGAGATTGTTGTGGGCGTGAATGCCGACCTCCTTGCCGGTCGCGTCGGTGTATTTGCGGAACTTCTTCACGAGCCGCTTGATCTGCTCGGTGTAGAGGGCGCCGTTACTGTCCACGACGACGATGACGGAGGTCGGCGTCTGCGCAAGCTCCTCCAAGGCCTCCTCCAGTTCCTCGTCCTGCACGCGGGAGATGGCCATGAGGTTCGCGCTGACCTCGTAGCCCATCTCGTGGCAGTGCTTGATCATCTCGACCGCTTCGGGGATCTGGTTGACGTAGAACGCGCAGCGGATCAGCGAGAGGACGCTCTCGTCCTTCGGGATGATGTCCTCGCGCCAGTCGCACTTGCCGGCGTCGGCCATCACGGAGAGTTTCAACGGCGTCGGGTTGTCGCCGACGATGCGGCGCAGGGCGTCCTCATCACAGAACTTCCAGTCGCCATACTCGCCGACGGCGAACTGTTTCTTCGAGGCCTTGTAGCCCAGCTCCATGTAATCCACGCCCGCCTCGACGCAGGTCTGGTAAACGGCCTTCACCAGCGCGTCGTCGAACTTGTGGTCATTGATCAGCCCGCCGTCGCGGATGGTGCAGTCCAGCACCTTGATCTGCGACCGGCAGGTGATCCACGGCGCCTTTTCCTTCTCGTGATGAGTCTTTGTTTTTGCCGCCATAAAGCCCGGTATCATCCCGGTTCGGCGGCACCCTGTCAATTTTTACT
>DYDC01000254.1 GCA_020718125.1 Methylacidiphilum sp.
TCACTCAACCCTCAACCATCAACCCTCAACCATCAACCTTTCCGCGCGGTCTGACGCTGCGGGAGTTGGCGGCGAGGGTGGGAGGGGTGGGTTACGCGGCGGTGCAGGCGGCGGTGCGGAGGATGGCGGAGCGGGTGGGGCGGGAGAAAGAGATGCAGAAGGCGATGGCGGAAGTGCTGAAGGAAATGTCTGATGTTGAGACCTGACCCCCATTGCAGCCCGCCGCCCAAACTTTCGAGCGCCTTCGTGAATACGCCCTGGGGATCGCATTCGATGGGCAATCGTCGTTTGACCGGAGCCGGCGGATTCGCTAGCCTCGCCGGGCAAATAAAATGATGAGAGCGGGCATTGCCATCGGATCAGATTTGGGCGACCGGCTGGAACATCTGAAGCAGTCGCTGGATTTCCTCCGCAGTATCAGCGATGGTGGCTGGCTGCTCGCCGCTCCGGTCTATGAGACCCCACCGGTTGACTGCCCTCCCGGCGCGCCGGCGTTCCTCAACACGGTGGTGGAGATTGAATCTTCTCTGCCGCCGGATGAACTGATGCGTCGGCTGTTGCAGTTTGAAGAATCTCATGGCCGGCCCAATGTCCACGGGCGAAACACGCCGCGCACGGTGGACCTGGATGTCCTCTATTTCGGTGAGTTGGTGGTGAGGGAAGGGTTCGTCACGCTCCCGCATCCGCGGCTGCATGAACGCCGGTTTGTGCTCCAGCCGCTGGCTGACATCCGGTCGGAACTGGTCGTGCCGGGGCTGGGCCGGACGGTGCGGCAACTTCTGGCTTCGTTGGGCGATGCCCAGCCGGTAAGGTTGTTCGTGAAGGATTGGTGACCATGAGCGTCGGCGTTTCACGCAAGAAAACCACGACGGCGACTATTCGCGGCATGAAAGGCCGCGAGAAGATCGTTTCGCTGACGGCCTACGACTACGTCACCGCGAAGCTGGTGGACGAGGCTGGCGTGCACCTGATCCTCGTGGGCGATTCGCTCGGCATGGTGGTGCTCGGCTACGAGAGCACGCTGCCGGTAACGATGGCCGACATGCTGCACCACACCGCCGCCGTCGCGCGCTCGAAGCCGAAGGCCCTGCTCATCGCCGACATGCCGTTCATGAGTTGCCACCGCGGCGTGGACCAGGCGGTGAAGAACGCCGGCCGGTTCGTGCAGGAAGCCGGCGCGGAAGGCGTGAAACTCGAAGGCGGCAGCCCGCGCATGGTGGAGAAGATCGCCGCCATCGTCGAGGCCGGCATCCCCGTGCTCGGCCACATCGGACTCACGCCGCAGAGCGTGCTCGAATTCGGCGGCTACAAGATTCAAGGCAAGACCGAGGAGACCGCGAGGCGACTGCTCGACGAAGCCAAGCGCGTCGAAGCCGCAGGCGCGTTTGCTTTGGTGCTGGAGTGTGTGCCTGCGGAGCTTGCGAAGACCCTCAACGAATCCATCCGCATCCCGACCATCGGCATCGGCGCTGGGCCGCACTGCGACGGGCAGATTCAAGTGATCAACGATCTGCTCGGCCTCGCCACCTGGCCGACGTTCAAGCACGTGAAGCGTTTCGCCTCCGTAGGCGACGCGATGCGCGCCGCCGTCGCCTCCTACCGCGACGAAGTGCAGGGCGGAAAGTTCCCCACCAAAGAACAGTCATTCTGATCTGGCGCCGGCAGTGGCGCCGACGCTGCTCGACAGCCCGCTCCCCCATCACTTCTTCAGCCACTCCGCCACGCTTTCGCCGCGCACCAAATGGCTGCGCGTCTGGCGGGCGCGGACGACGGCGTGGCGCGTGCCGTTCACCAGCACCTCGGCGGCAAACGGGCGGGAGTTGTAGTTGGAGGCCATCGCCATGCCGTAGGCGCCGGCACTGAGCAACGCGAGGTAGTCACCCTCGCCCACGGCGGCAAGCCGGCGGTCCTTGGCGAAGTAGTCGCCGCTCTCGCAGATCGGCCCCACCACGTCGGCCACGAGCGTGCCGCGCGTCTTCCGCAGCGGCACGATCTGGTGATACGAGTCGTAGAACGCGGGCCGGATGAGGTCGTTCATGCCGGCGTCCACGATGACAAACGTCTTCTCCGGCGTGGATTTGACGAACTGGACCTGCGTCAGGAGCGCGCCGGCGTTGCCGACGATGAAGCGGCCCGGCTCGATCAATATGCGCAGGCCGAGCGGGGCCAGCAACGGCACGAGCTGGTCGGCGTAACGCCGCGGCGTCAACCACGCGCGGGCCTTCGGGGCGCGTCGCCACCAAGCCGGCGTGGCGCTCTCCAGCGCCGGGTCGTGGCAGATGCCGATGCCGCCACCGATGCTGAAGAATTCCATGTCGTAGAGCGACTGCAGCTTCTTCACCAGCGGCAGCGCCTTTTTCACCGCTTTCACGAACGGCCCGGCGGAGGTGATCTGCGAGCCGATGTGCATCTGCACGCCGCGAATCCGGATGCCCGGCAATTTCGCCGCGCGCGCATACACCGCTTCGACGTCCTCGATGGCGACGCCGAATTTGTTCTCGTAAGTGCCGGTGGTGATCTTGGCGTGCGTGTGCGCCTCGACGTTCGGGTTGACGCGGATGGCAATGGGCGCGCGCCGGCCGAGCGATTGCGCGACGCGGTGGATGCGCTCGATCTCCGGCGCGCTCTCGACGTTGAAGCTGTAGATGTCCTGTTCCAGGGCATAGCGGATCTCGGTCTCGGTCTTGCCGACGCCGGCAAAGACGCACCGGCGCGGATCGCCGCCCGCCTGCGCCACGCGATACAACTCGCCGCCGCTGACGATGTCGAAGCCGCTGCCGAGGTTGGCCAGCAACCGCACCACGGCGAGGTTGGAGTTGGCCTTCATCGCGAAACAGACCAGATGGCCGGGTAATCCACCGAGCGCCCGGTCGAGTTTCCGGTAGTGGTCGGTGATGGTGTGCTGGCTGTAAACGTAGAGCGGCGTGCCGTATGTGCGCGCCAGCGTCTCCAGCGCGACGCCTTCGCAGCAGAGCCGGCCATTCTTGATTCTGAAATCGTGCATGATCGCAACGCCGGCATCCTGCCGACAGTAAGAGAGTAGGACAGGCATCCCGCCTGTCCACAAAAATCAGCGCCGGTTCGAGCAGGAATCAGTATTTCGGCACGCTCGGGTCCACCTCGTTGGACCACGCCTCGATGCCGCCGCGGACGCTCCTAAGATTGGCGTAGCCCTGCTGGCGGAGGAACTGGAGGGCCTTCATGGAGCGCTTGCCCGCCTTGCAGTGGAGCACGATCGGCTGGTCCTTCGGCAGCTCGCCGAACCGCTGCGGCAGCGCGGACAGCGGCAGCAACGTCGCGCCGGGGATGCGGCAGATGTCCAATTCGTTCGGCTCGCGCACGTCCACGAGCAGGAATGGGTCGCCGCGCTTGAGCATCGTGGCCAGTTCGGCGGCGGGGATTTCGTCAGGTGTGGGTTGCATAGGTGTCTCCGGCTGGATGCCGCAGAATTGGTTGTAGTCAATCAACTGCGTGACCGTCGGGTGCTCGCCGCAGAGCGGGCAGTTCTTGTCGCGGCGCAGCTTCATCTCGCGGAACTGCATGTCGAGCGCGTTGAACAGCAACAGCCGGCCGACGAGCGTGTCGCCTTTGCCGAGGATGAGCTTGATCGCCTCCGTGGCCTGGATGACGCCGATGATGCCCGGCAGCACGCCGAGCACGCCACCCTCCGCGCAACTTGGCGCCAGCCCGGGCGGTGGCGGCTCCGGGAACAGGCAGCGGTAGCACGGCCCGCCAAGGTGCGGCGCGAACACGCTGGCCTGGCCCTCGAAGCGGAAGATCGAGCCATACACATTCGGCTTCTTCAGCAGCACGCACGCGTCGTTGCTAAGGTAACGCGTGGGGAAATTGTCCGTGCCGTCCACGACGATGTCGTAGGGTCGGAAGATGTCGAGCGCGTTGGCGCTGGTCAGCCGCGTCTCGCGGGCGTCGAGCTTCACGTGGGGGTTGATGTCGCCGAGGGTTTCGACGGCGCTCTGCAGCTTCGACCGGCCCACGTCGCGCGTGCCGTGGATGATCTGGCGCTGGAGATTGGTCTCGTCCACCACGTCGAAGTCCACCAACCCGATCCGCCCGACGCCCGCGGCGGCCAGATACATCGTCACCGGCGCACCCAGCCCGCCCGCGCCGATGCAGAGCACGCTCGCGGCCTTCAGTCGCTCCTGGCCCTCGACGCCCACCTCCGGCAAAGTGAGGTGGCGCGAGTAGCGCCGGATTTCCTCCGGTGTCAGCGATGTGCGTCGTGGCGTGTCCATGACCGCGCGCACGCTACGGAAACATCGCCGGAAAATCAAGAACCGCGCCTCCTTGGCGATAGGGGTAGGGATGAAGGATTGAACTTCACCCCTCCCTCCGAACCGGA
>DYDC01000255.1 GCA_020718125.1 Methylacidiphilum sp.
CCGTCGTTTCCATCTTCACAGTGTAGAGCGAGGTGCGCGCGGTGACGTAGAGCGTCTTCATGTCCGGGCCGCCGAAGGTGCGGTTGGACGGGCCTTCCGGGAACGTGATGAGGCCGAGCGTCCGGCCATCTGGACTGACGACTTGGATGGCCTTCAGCGAGTGCTGGGTGAGGTAAAGATTGCCGGCGGTGTCCACCTTGTGGATGCGGCCGTTCGGGATGTTGGCAAAATAGACGTTGCCCTGCGCGTCGGCGGCCGGGCCTTCGGTGAACTTGAAGCCGGTGTGCGCCTGCACGATCCCGCCAGCGGGGCCGATGCCGTGGATGGGTTTGTTGTCCTGCGCGACGGCGATGGCGGCCGTAAGCGCGAGGGTCAGGAAGAGCGGGAGGGTTGGAGTTTTCATGGTCGTTTCCAGGAAGTTGATGGATTCAACCGAAGGGGTTGTCAAACTCATTGTGGGTGCATCCGCCTTCACCCGGCCCGAATGCCGCGTTGACCGGGAGGCGGCGTTTGGACTATAAGGGCACGCATACGGCGATGATTTTCCTGTTTGCCAAAGGCGGGGTGTTGATGTGGCTGATCGCGCTTTGCAGCGTGGTGGCCGCGGGCATTTTTCTGGAGCGGCTGCTGCACTACCACCGCAACACGATCCAGACCAGCGAATTTGTGAAGGGCATCATCAACGCCCTGCGCCGCAACGCGCTGGTGGAGGCGCTCTCGATCTGTGACGAGACGCCCGGCCCGGTTGCGAGCGTCGTGAAGGCCGCCATCACGAAATACGACCGTTCGCGCGAGGAGATCCAGGATGCCATCGAGGAGGTCGGGCTGATCGAGGTGCCGCGGCTGGAGAAGAACCTCGTCGGCCTCGCGACGGTCGCGCATATCGCGCCGCTGCTGGGGTTGCTGGGCACGGTGGTCGGGTTCATCTCGTGCTTCCGCACCATCGCGCACATTGGCAGCTTCGTCCACGTCGGTGACGTGGCCGACGGCGTGTGGATGGCGCTGCTCAACACCGCGGGCGGGCTGGCGGTGGCCATTCCCGCCTACGTCGCCTACAACTACCTGGTCAGCCGCGTGGACGTGCTGGTGCTCGACATGGAGCGCGCGGCGACCGAGATCGTCAGCTTTCTCACCGGCTCGGAGCGTCCCGGCGGCGGCCAGCCCAAGCCGTGACGTCGCCGCATGAAGTTCAAGCGACATCTGGAGATCGTCAAAGGCCGCATTGATGCCGTGCCGTTGGTCAACGTCGCGTTTTTGGTGCTCCTGTTCTTCCTGCTCACCTCGTCGTTCGTGCTCCAACCGGGCGTCAGCGTCGAGACGACCCAATTGCCGGCGTCCACTCTCTTCGCCGGCGCGCCGGGCCAGAGCGCGATGATGGTCACTGTCACGCGCGACGACATGATCTTCTTCAACGACGAACGCGTGGACCTGGTGAGGCTTAAAACCGGGTTGGAAGACGCCGCGCGTCGGTTCCCCGGAGCGCGCGTGGTGCTCAAAAGCGACCAGCGGGTCAGCTACGAGCGGCTCGTGCAAATCCTCGATCTCATCAAATCGGCCGGCATCCAGAGCGTGCTGCTGGCCACGCGCCCGTTGCTGAACGCGCCCGCCACGCCGCCCATCAAGCCGGAAGCCGCGCCGGCTGCCACGAGGACGCCATGAACGGCCGGCGCAGCATCGTTGTGCGCTTCTTCATCGAGCAGCCGATGCTGGCGGCCATGATCGTTGTGGCGCTGGGGCTTCACGCCGGGGCGGCGACGTTGTTCCGCGTGCATGCGGGCGAGACGCCGATGCAGAAGCCCGCCGACCCGCGCGTGATCTTCATCGGCGTCGCTGACGAAGCCGCGCTCGGCGTGGCCGCCATCCGTGACCCCAGCCTGACCGCCCTGCCGTCACGCCACGGGTTTTCGTCACGGACGCTGGAGACCGGATCGCTGACGGTGCATCAGACGCCAACCGTCGCGCAAACACCGCGGCCGCTTGCCACGCGGCCGGAATCGCCCGCGCCGCAGCCGGTCGCAATGGCCCTGCGGATCAACGACTCGTTGCTGGATCGTGTCAGCCCGGCGTCGCAGGAAACCGAGACGGAAACGGCCGCGCCCGCCGTCACGCAGATTGCCATCACCGGCCCGCTTGCCGCGCGCGCGCGGCCATCGCTCACCGCAAACCCGCCTCGCATCGAGGGCATTGCGCCCGCGCAGGCCGCGGTGTTGCGCGTCGCGGCGGACAACCTCGGTCGCGTGCGCTACTCGCTGGCAGAGGGAAGCTCCGGCTCGGCGTCGGCGGATCGCAAAGCGGTTGATCTGGTCAAGAGCTGGCAATTCACGCCGCGCGAAGGCGTGGCCGACGCGCTCGACTGGGGCGAGGTGCGCATCCTGTGGGCCGGTGGCGCGGAGACGTCGCCGCCGGCAAAACCTGCCGCAGCGCCGGGCGCGCCCGTTATGTTGCCTGCGCCGGCCATGCCCGTGCCGCCGCCGATACGGGAAGGCGCGAACCCATGATTCCTGTCGAAGCCGGCACCGCGGTGGTGCTTTATCTGTTGTCTTTCCTTGCGGTGATTGCCGCCGCGGGCCTATACAACGGCATCCGCCGCCGCGCGATGCGCGTGGAGCCGAAACCGACGCACATTTTCCGTTGCGCCCGGTGCGGGCATCCGTATCTGGACGCCGAGGAACTGGAACACGCCCGATGCCCGCGTTGCGGCATGGAGAACGAACCACAGAGAATTTGAAATGGAGTATTGGAGTGGTGGAGTAATGGAACATTGATGACAACCTAATTCCTCCGACCCAATACTCCAATGCTCCAAGACTCCATTACCCCGATTTCATCATGAACGTCCCCAAAGAACAGATCGTCATCCTCGACTTCGGCTCGCAATACACCCAGGTCATCGCCCGGCGCGTGCGCGAGTTCAACGTCTTCTCCACCATCCTCCGCCCCGATTCGCCGGCTGCGGAGATTGACGCGCTCGCCCCCAACGGCATCATCCTCAGCGGCGGCCCGATGAGCGTCTATCAGAAAGGCGCGCCGATGCCCGACCCGGCCATCTTCTCGCTCGACATCCCCGTCCTTGGCATCTGCTACGGCATGCAGGTCATGGGACACCTGCTCGGCGGCAAGGTCGCCAAGGGCCAGAAACGCGAATACGGCCGCGCCGAGATGGACCTCACTGTGCCGAGCTGCCCGCTCTTCGCCAACCTCGACCCGAAGCAGACCGTCTGGATGAGCCACGGCGACAAGCTCACCGGGCTGCCGCGCGGCTTCGAGGCCGCCGCCCGCAGCGGCAACTCCACGTTCGCCGCCATGGAGAACCGCGAGCGCAGCCTCTTCGGCCTCCAGTTCCATCCGGAAGTCGTCCACACCCCGCACGGCCGCGAGATCCTGAAGAACTTCATGTTCCGCGTCTGCGGCTGCCAGGGACTCTGGACCATGACCAGCTTCATCGAGCGCAGCCTCGAACAGATCCGCCACGACATCGGCAAGGACCGCGTCATTCTCGGCCTCTCCGGCGGCGTGGACAGCTCCGTCGCCGCCGCGCTCATCCACAAGGCCATCGGCAACCAGCTCACGCCCATCTTCGTCAACAACGGCCTCCTGCGCAAAGGCGAGGCCGAGAGCGTCCAGCGGGTCTTCGGCAGGAACTTCCACATGAAGCTCAAGTATGTGGACGCCACCAAGCTGTTCCTGACCCGCCTCAAGGGCGTCACCGACCCCGAGCGCAAACGCAAGATCATCGGCAAGACCTTCATTGACGTCTTCGAGAAAGTCGCCAAGTCCGTCAAAGGCGCCAAGTTCCTCGCGCAGGGCACCCTTTACCCCGACGTCATCGAGAGCGTCCCCACCGCCGGCGGCCCCGCCGCGATGATCAAGAGCCACCACAACGTCGGCGGCCTGCCGAAGCGGATGAAGTTCAAACTGCTCGAACCACTTCGCCAGCTTTTCAAGGACGAGGTTCGCCGCGTCGGCGAGGAACTCGGCCTGCCGCGCGAGATCGTCTGGCGCCAGCCGTTCCCCGGACCCGGCCTCGCCGTGCGCGTGTTGGGCGCCATCACCCAGGAGCGGCTGGACATCCTGCAGGAAGCCGACTGGATCGTCCTCGATGAGATGAAGTCCAGCGGCTGGTATTACAAAATCTGGCAGAGCTTCGCCGTGCTGCTGCCCGTGCGCACCGTCGGCGTCATGGGCGACGAACGCACCTACGACAACGTCGTCGCCATCCGCGCCGTGGACAGCCAGGACGGCATGACCGCCGACTGGGTCCGCCTCCCCGAAGACCTGCTTGCCCGCCTCTCCAACCGCATCATCAACGAAGTCAAAGGCGTCAACCGCGTCTGCCTCGACATCTCCAGCAAACCGCCCGCGACCATCGAGTGG
>DYDC01000256.1 GCA_020718125.1 Methylacidiphilum sp.
CCCAGCGTTGAAACGCCGGGCTATTCTCGACCGTCCCTTTCGGGACTTGGCGCGTGTGTCAAGTTGCGCCCTGCCGCTCGCCGCGGCTTTTCGCTGCCTTGACGAATCGCGCTGTCTCTCTAAGCTGTCGTCCAGCCAAACTCAATGTCTGCACCTTCCTCATGTCGCGCCCCCTTCTATCTCATCGGCCCGACCGCCGTTGGCAAGAGCGCCGTCGCGCTCACGCTCGCCCGCCGGCTCGGCGCGGAGATCGTCTCGGCCGACTCGATGCAGGTCTATTGCGGCATGGACATCGGCACCGCCAAACCCTCGCCCGCCGAGCGCTCCGCCGTCCCGCATCACCTGGTTGACGTGGTCGAGGTCAGCGAACGGTTCGACGTGGCTCGCTATGTCGAACTGGCGCGCGCCGCCATCGCCGAAATCCAGCGCCGCGGCAAGACGCCGCTCATCGTCGGCGGCGCCGGCCTTTACCTGCGCGCGCTCACCGAGGGGCTGAGCGAACTCCCGGACAGCGACCCCGCGTTGCGAGCCGAACTCGAAGCGCTGGGCCGGGAGCGTGTGTTTGAGGAACTGCGGCGCGTGGACCCCGAAGCCGCCGAACGCATCGGCCCGCACAATTTCCGCCGGCTCGTCCGCGCCTTGGAGATATGCCGTCTGACCGGTCGAAGGGCTTCCGGGCCGCGGCGCGCGTGGGGCAGGGAGCGGTCGCCTTTGATGCACGGCCTCGAACGCGACCGGGCTGAGCTCTATGCCCGCTGCGACGCCCGCGTTGAGGCGATGTTCCGCGCCGGGCTGGTGGACGAGGTTCGCTCGCTGCTGTCACGCGGCCTCGGCGATAACACCACCGCCCGCCAGGCGCTCGGCTACAAGGAGGTCATGGCCCACTTGCGCGGTGAAGCGTCGTTGGCCGACACCGTCGCGCTGGTGAAGTCGCGCACGCGCCAGTTCGCGAAGCGGCAACTCACGTGGTTCCGGCATCAGGCGCGGGTCGAGTGGGTGCGCCTTGGCCCGGATGAATCGGCGGAAACGATCGCAGAACAGCTTCTGCACAGCCCCGTCAGGGGCGGCATGTCTATAGACCGCCACGCAACATAACGACAAGCTCCGTCAGGAGCGGCATAAGATTGGCCGGTCAGGACATGTCGCTCCTAACGGAGCTTCTGGCGGTTCGGGTGCCGATGGCTATAGACATGTCGCCTCTGACGGGGCTTCCAGAACACGGTTTCCTCCAACTTTCCCCGTTGCTTACGCCCCGATTTCTTCTATTCTTCCGCCGCTATGCCATTCACAAAACTTGGACTTTCACATGACGTGTTGCAGGGCGTCCGGGCGGCGGGTTACACCGAGCCGACGCCGATTCAGGCGCGCGGCATCCCGCTGGTGCTCAGTGGCCGCGACATTATCGGCTGCGCGCAGACCGGCACGGGCAAGACCGCCGCGTTCGCGCTGCCCATCCTGACCAAACTCGCCCAGCCCGGCAACCTGCGCGCGTTGGTGTTGGAGCCGACCCGCGAACTGGCCGCGCAGGTGGAGACGGCGTTCCGCGATTACGGCCGGTTCACCAAGCTGCGCATCGCCGTGATCTACGGCGGTGTCGGCTACGCCCAGCAAGAAAAGGCGCTGCGCGAGGGGGTGGACATCATCGCAGCCACGCCGGGCCGGCTCCTCGACCACATGCAGCAAGGCCGTTGCAAGCTCGACCACATCGAGTTCCTCATCCTCGACGAGGCCGACCGGATGCTGGACATGGGCTTCCTGCCGGATGTGAAGAGGATCATTGACCGGTGCGCGAAGAAGCGGCAAACGATGCTGTTCTCCGCCACGGTCCCGCCGGAGATCGCGACGCTGACGCAGTGGGCGTTGACAAACCCGGAGACGATCGAGGTGGGCCGCCGCCGGTCGCCCGCCGAGACCATCCGGCATGCGCTCTATCCGGTGGCCGACGACCAGCGCGATGAGTTGCTGCTGGAGTTGCTGAAGCGGACGGAGTTCGAGTCGGTGCTGGTGTTCTGCCGCATGAAAGACCGGGCTGACCACGTCGCTGCGATGCTCCATCGCGCGGGCCATTCCACGACGGTGTTGCATTCCAACCGCACCCAGAGCGAACGCGAGCAGGCATTGCGGGGATTCCGCGATGGCCGGTTCGAGGTCATGGTGGCCACCGACATCGCCGCGCGCGGGTTGGACATCGAGGACGTCAGCCACGTCATCAACTATGACATGCCGCAGCACGCCGAGGACTATGTCCATCGCATCGGTCGCACGGGCCGTGCGCTCGCGATGGGCGACGCGTTCACCATCATGACCGCCGAGGACAGGAAACAGGTTCATGCCATCGAGTTTTTCATCGGCGCGAGCGTCCCGCGGGTGAAACTCGACAACTTCCCTTACAAATACACCACGCTGCTCGACCATGAAGCCGAGAAGCGGCTGCGGACGATGGGTCGGCGGCGACGGTGAGCGGAACATGGAGTCTTGGAGTCTTGGAGTAATGGGATAATGGAACATTCCGCCACACCCGATACTCCATCGCCGACTCACTCCATCACCCCGGCCCCGGCCTCCGCGATGGCGCGCTCCACAGGCGCGCTGGGTGCGGCGACGATGACCAGCCGCGTGCTGGGACTGGTGCGCGAGATGGTCTATGCCAGCTTCATGGGCCAGGGGCTGGTGGCGTCGGCGTTCTATTACGCGTTCACGGCGCCGAATCTTTTCCGGCGGCTGCTCGGCGAAGGCGCGCTGAGCGCCGCGTTCGTGCCGGTGTTCACCGAGAAGCTCCAACGGGAGGGCAAGGAGTCCGCGTGGCGCGCGGCCCATGCGGTCGCCTCGGCGCTGACGGTCGTCCTCATCGGCCTCACGCTCATCGTGGTCGCCGCATTGCTCGGCGCGCTGGCGTGGGCGGGGCCGGGCGAGAATCAGCGGCTGATCCTGCGGCTGACGGCGACGATGTTCCCATACATGATCTTCGTCTGCCTTGCGGCGCTGGCAATGGGGATGCTCAACGCGCTGCGGCACTTCTTCGTGCCGGCGTTTTCGCCGGTGTTGCTGAACATCGCGCTCATCGGCTCGGTGTTCGTGCTCTGCCCGCGGTTTGGCGACACGCTCGAAACACAGGTGATGGGCCTCGCCGTCGGTGTGTTGCTCGGCGGCATCGTTCAACTCGCCTACCAGGTTCCACAACTCTGGCGTGAAGGCTGGCGGCCGCAATGGAACCTACATTGGCACGATGAGACGGTGCGGCAGGTGTCGAAGCTGCTCGCGCCAAGCGTCATCGGCGTTGTCGCCTACCAGATCAACGTCCTCGTCGCCCGAACGCTCGGCTTCTTCGTCGGCGATTACGTCCCTGCCGCGCTCAACAATGCCGACCGCCTGATGGAACTGCCACAGGGCGTGTTTGGCGTCTCGCTCGCCACCTACATGCTGCCGGCGCTGGCCGCCATCGCCGCGCGGGGCGCGATGGACGAATTCCGCGCCGAGATCGGCCGCGCGCTGCGGTTCCTGCTGGTCATCACCGTGCCGGCCACCGTCGGGCTGGTGGTGCTGAGCGAGCCGATCGTGCGGCTGCTGTTCGAACGCGGGCGGTTCACCGCCGAGAGCACGGCGCACTGCGCGTTCGCGCTGCAATTCTCGGCGTTGGGGCTGACGTTCTTCTCCGCCACGGGCATCCTGGCGCGGGCGTTCTATGCGCGGAAGGACACCAAGACGCCGATGAAAGTCGCCGTCAGCTCGATGGTGGCGAACATCGCCTTCGCGCTCTGCCTGATGTGGCCGCTGCGCGAAGGAGGCCTCGCGCTGGCCAACTCGCTCTCAGCGGCTGTGAACGCAACCGCGCTGTTTATCATGCTACGCCGCGGCGTCGGCTCGCTGCACGGGCGCAAACTGGCCTCGGCCGCCGCGCGCATCATGCTTGCGTCGCTCATCATGGCCGCCGCGTGCCGGGCGACGCACAGTTGGCTGGCGGCGCGGCTGACGCCGGACACACTGCCGCACAACCTCGCGCTGGCGCTTGTGCCGGTGGCGGTGGGTGTGGTGGTCTATTTTGCCGCGGCGTTTGTGTTGGCTGGCGAAGAACTGCGGGCGATTTTGAGACGAGAACGACGCTGAAACGGCGACTGATTTGAAGGAGTCGCAGCGGTTTTCGAGGCACAACAAAGCACGCGCAACCATCCAGAACTTTCGGTGTCAACGACAGAAGCCGTTGGAGTTCAAACTCTAGCTTGTTCTGTGCATCGGACAGCCTAAAGGCTCCCGCGCGCGACCGTCAGCCCGGAAGAGATTCGGCCTCTGCGGCTGCTGGCGGGTGATTGCGGCGCGCCGCGAGTCGCTCGATCCGACCGCGCCGCAGGCCGAGCCGGCGA
>DYDC01000257.1 GCA_020718125.1 Methylacidiphilum sp.
TTTTGCCGCTTGACGGCACGCGGCACGCTGAAGTAATCTGCGCGCGTGCTTGAACAAGAATCAAGGGATGAATGCGGCAACGAAGACCAACGATGAAAAACCATTCATTGACACCGTTCACTTCCGATTCTGAAACTTCCTCGACACTGAGCCGTCGCCGGTTTGTCGGCGGCGCGCTGGCGGCGGCGGGCGCGCCGTTGCTGGCGGCGACTCGCGGCGTGGCGCAGGAGAAACTGGCCGAGCCGAAACCGGCGTTCGCGCGCAAGATCAAGCTCGGCGTGGTCGGCAACGGCGGGCGGGGCAAGTGGATCGCCGGTCTTTTCCACAAACACGGCGGCTACGAAATCCACTCCGTGGCAGATTACTTCAAGGAAGTCGCGGACGCGGCGGGCGATCAGTTTGGCGTGGACAAGGCGCGGCGGTTTTCCGGGCTGTCGGGCTACAAGCGCGTGATCGAAAGCGGCATCGAGGCGATTGCGCTGGAGACGCCGCCGTATTTCTTCCCGGAGCACGCGAGCGCGGCGGTGGAGGCGGAGTTGCACGTGTATATGGCGAAGCCGGTGGCGGTGGACGTGCCGGGCTGCATGGCGATCGCCAAGGCGGGCAAGAAGGCGACGGCGGACAAGCGTTGTTTCCTCGTGGACTACCAGATGCCGACCGATCCAATCAACATGGATGTGGCCACGCGCATTCGCGACGGCGGGCTGGGCAAGCTCGGCTACGTCCTCTCGTATGGTTTCAGCGGCGGCATCGCCGATCCGCCACGCGGCAAGACCATCGAGAACCGTTTGCGCGGGCTGATCTGGGTGAACGACATCGCCATGGGCTGCGACTACATCGGCAACTATGACATCCACGCGATTGACGCCGCGCTGTGGGTGCTCGGCAAGCGGCCGATTGCCGCAGGCGGCCACTCGCGCATTCTCCGGCCCGACCCGCACGGTGATGGCCGCGACGTGTGCTCGGTGCTCTACGAGTTTGCCGACGGCCTGGTCATGAACCATCAGGGCCAGTGGTTGTGCAACAACACCGGCCAACGGCTCACGTGCGAGTTCTACGGCCTGCAAGCCAACGCGACGATCTGCTATTGGGGCAAAGCGCAGGTCCGCGGCGGGCCGCAGCACATCGGCCCGCGCAACGTCGAGAATCTCTACCAAGCCGGCGCGATGCGGAACATCGGCGAGTTCTACCAGTGCGTCACCGAGGGCCGGTTCGACAATCCGACGGTGGGCCGCGCCGTGGACGGCTGCCTGACGTGCATCCTCGGCCGCGAAGCTGCCGCGCGTCACACGCGGCTGACGATGGACGAGTTGATCAAAGAGAGCAAGCGGCTCGACGTCGATCTGAGCGGGTTGAAGGCGTGACGGCTGGATGGATAAATGGATGGGAATTTTGTGACTACTCAGGTGCCAGCCCGCAGCGGGCACGCACCCGAGGGAATTGGCCCCAGTCAATCCCATCAGCACAGAGCACAGACTGCCCCCCCCCCGAACGCAACAGCAAAAAAGTCACAGCCGTCCCATAGGGCGGATTTGTGACCGCGATAAGTTGTTGAGGGCACCTCCGGCAACTCTTTGCTGGCGCAGCGGCGTTGTAGGCCGCTTCTGCGAAGCGGCGAATTTATCAAGAGTTTCGCCGACTCGCAGAGTCGGCCTACAACGAATTTCATCCGGCGAATAGTTACCGGAGGTTCCCAGAAGAAGAAGCCGTGCTGCGGCGGATCGCGGCGTTGCCCCGGCAGCGCGGGCAGGGGGGGCGGTGCGGCGGGAACGGAATTATTTTGCGTCACAAGCGTGCCGGATGGACTACGAAACGGTGGCGCGGCGAGGCTGGCCGATTGGCAGCGTGGCGGTGGAGTCGGCGTGCCGGCAGCGGCAATGCCGGCGCAAGCGCCCCGGACAGTTCTGGACCCGCGGTGGTCTGCGGCATCTGGATGCTTTGGAAGAAGCTCGCGACAACGGTCACTGGGATGAACTCCGGCTTACGGCTTGATGGCGCGGGCGCCGAGTTGCGCCCGTTAACAAGTGGACATTTCTAAAGAGTTTTGACAATAGACCCGCCCGGTGAAATAAAGCTCGTTCTCGTCGCGCCAGAACTCCGCCTCGCCGCGGTCGCGTTGCGCTTCGAGGTGCGCGAACAGGCCGGGCGTGAGCGTGTCGAACTCCTCGCGCGTGAAGTCGCGCCGCCGCTCGCCGAGCGTCGTCACATCGAATCGCTCCGCCAGCGTCGCCAGCACGCGGCGCGGGTTGGCGATGCTGTTGAGGTAGAACACCAGCCGCCCGCCGGGCGCAAGCTTGCTGGTCACCTGCGCGCTGAGCGCGCGGACCAGGTCGGTGCCGTCCGGGCCGCCGTAGTAGCGCGGGTTGAACGGCTGCGGGGCGGGCCGGTGCGGCAGGTTGGCGACGACGAGATCGAGCGGTCCCGCGACAGGTTCGAGCAAGCTGCCCTCGATGAACTCGACGTTTGGCGCGCGGTTGATGGCCGCGTTCTGCCGCGCGCCGGCGATCGTGGCAGGATCGGTGTCGGTTCCGGTCACATGCGCCGCACCGGCCAGCGCCATGTAAATGCTCAACACGCCGGTGCCACAGCCCGGCTCGGCTGCGCGGTCGCCGCGGCGCACGCAAATCAGCGGCAGCATGAAAGCAGTCGCGGCATCGGCAAGGATCGCCTCCGACCCGCGCTCCTCGATGACGCCGAAGGCGGTCTGATGTGTTCGGACGGCGTTGGTCATGGTGACACATGATTCACTTCGCCGGAGCGAAGCGATTGAATTGCAGGGGAGCGCACGCCTCTGGCGTGACGTTCGCGGCGTCCCGCCACGAACCATCCGGCTCCGTTGCCGATATCAAACAGTGCGGCCTTTCGCTGGCACGCGGCCGGCGGCGGGACGCCGCCGGCGGCACGCGAGACGCGTGCGCTCCCCATTTTCATCTGCGTCGCTCCGCCTTGGCCGTGACGTTCGGCCCCTTTGTCACCTCAGCCGGCGGACGCCGGCCTTAGGTGCGTTGCACGTCGGGCTTGTAGGCGCAGGTCACGACGAACAAATCCGCGCTGCGCGCCTTTTCCGCCGGAATGTTCACCCGCACCTGCGTGTAGCCGTCGCCGAACCAGCGTTGATAACCGTCGGTGGCGCTCGGCTGCAACGCGCAGCCGTTCAGACGCAGATCGAGCAGCTTTGGGTTGCGATACGGGATGCGCAGCCGGAACGCGAACGCCGCGTCGAGCGGGCGGTCCTCCGGCGCGCGGTCGGGCGGTTCGTGGTAAATCTTCGTCTCCGGCCCCGCTTCGAGAAATGCGCGGATCGCCGCCGCGTCGAAGCCGGGCACTGTTTCGAGCTTCGCGGCGAACTTCTTCGGGTCGGCATCCACCAGCTTCGCGCCCTTCGCCGTGGGCGCAACGACCAGTCCGACGCGGCAATCGGTCTGCGGATACAGCAAGCCCATTGTGAACGTGCCTTGCCGCTGCCACAGTTCAACGCGATTGCGTCGCCGTTCCGCCACGTTGCGACCGCCCGCCACGAGCCACTGGCCGACGAGCGACTTGACCACGTTGACCGGATAGCCCGCAGTCTTCTCGCCGTCCCAGACGCGGTTGCCGATGCGCATCGAGCCACGGAGTCGCGCGACACCGCTTTCCTCCCAACCGACTTCGCATGTGCCGAGCAGCGTATGGCAGCGCGCGTAGCCATACATCGCCGTGTAGAAGAACGGCCGGCCCAGCCAGAGCCGGTCGCTCATCGGCTGCATGTCCGGCCCGAAGAACAGCCGCCGCGTGTCGGCCTCGCCGCGGTCAATGCCGTAACCCGCCTTGCGCGCCTCGGCGATCATCGCTTCCGCGATGCGCCAGTCCCATGGCCTCAGCGAGTAGTTCGAGTAAGCCGTGCCGCACGACTCGACGACCTGGTTGCCGTTCCAACGCAGCGGCACGCCGTGCATGTCCCATTGCACGTCCGGGTTGAACTCGTCGAATACCGACTGGACCGCGACGATCTCGGGTGCCTTGGCCGGCTCCTTGAGCGTCAGCGTGTCGAGGTTCCACGCCTTGCCGCGCTGGCCGCTGTAGGGATCAATGCCCTGCGAGTTGAAAGGACTCTCCACAGTCTCGTAGCCCCACGGGTTCACCACCGGCATCAGCAGCACGACCTGCTTGCGCCGCGTCTCGACCGCCTCGCTCGAACTGCCCAGCAGCCATTCCGCGAACCGCATCACGCTGGTCGCGCCCGCGCGTTCCGCTCCGGAGTGCGTCGCCGTGATCAGCGCCACCTGCTTGTCGGCGTCCGGCACGCGCCGGGCGGTCCCCGGTCGTCGCGCCGATGGTTGGAGACGGAATGGCCGG
>DYDC01000258.1 GCA_020718125.1 Methylacidiphilum sp.
CACCACAACCACAAGCCGGCTGCGGCACCCACGATCAACGCCGGCCCCACGCTCAACGCGCTACGCAACAGGATTGTCAGTTCCATCCGCGCCAGGGACATCGCCGTCTCGGTGCCCGCTTGAGCTTTCGCGTAGCCAAGCGCGCCCGCCAGATGGGGTGTGTAATAGAGGATCTGCGCGACAAACACGGCCGCCGTCAACACCCAGCCCGCCGTCAGGCCGCACAGCAGCTTCCAACGCGGTCGCCAGCTTTCATCCCCTCGACGCGCCGGCGAAAAACCCGCCGCCACGAGCGCCAATGGCGCCGCCAGCGTATAAACAAGCCATGAGATTTGCCCCGCCAAGAACATCGCCAAGCCCAGCCACACCGCCGTGGACAGCCGTTCCCTCTCCAAGCCGCGCCCCAGCAGCCAAACCAGGAACGGCCACGCCACCGATCCCAGCACGACTGTGTTCGGATTCACATCCAGCATCACTGACGCTGGCGCCAGCGTGTAGAGCAGCGCCCCGACGAGGCTCGGCCCTGCCCCAAACACCAGACGCAGCGCCACGAAGACCGCCAAACATCCCGCCAACTGCAGACCCGAATTCAACAACAGGCACGCCCACTGCCCGCCCAACGCATACGCCAACGTCCCCAGCCATAATATCGGGTAGGGATGATTGGTATAGTTGAACTTCGCCGGATCAGCCACCCGGCCCGTCATGTAGTGGTTGTTGATGATCGCCCCCTGCCGCTCCGCAAAACCATACTCCAACAACTTCTTGGCCTCCCACACTTCCCAAGCCGTCCACGGCACCGTCTGACTGAGCGGATAAGCGCGCGTCAACAACCAGACCCCGCAGATCAACAGACAAACCCACACCAGCCAAGTCCGGCAAAGCCCCTCCCCTGTGCTCGCCGGTGTCTCAGAACTGCCGCAGGAAGCGTAGGTCGTTTTCATAGAAGAGCCGGATGTCATCAATGCCGTAGAGGACCATGGCGATGCGCTCGACGCCCATGCCGAACGCATAGCCGGTCCACTGTTCGGGGTCGTAGCCGACATACTCGAACACACGCGGGTTCACCATGCCGCAGCCGGCGATCTCAAGCCACTCCTTGCCGCGGCTGCGCAGCATCGGCGAATTCAGGTCTATCTCGAAGCTCGGCTCCGTGAACGGGAAGAAGTGCGGCCGGAACCGCACGCGCGTCTCCGGGCCGAGGAGTTGCTTGAAGAAGAACTCGCAGTCGCCCTTGAGGTTGGCCACGGAGACGTTGCGGTCCACGTAGAGACCCTCGAACTGATGGAAGTTGACGTGGTGCGTCGCGTCAATTTCGTCGCGACGGTAGCACCGGCCCGGCACCACCACGCGCACCGGCGGCGGCTGCTTCTCCATGACGTGGACCTGCACGGGCGAGGTGTGCGTCCGCAGCAAGAGCCTGTTCGACTGTCCACTTGCCCCTTGCCTCTTGCCGCTTCCCTCCAAATAGAACGTGTCCTGGATGTCCCGCGCGGGATGTTCCGCCGGCGTGTTCAGCGCGTCGAAGTTGTAATACTCCGTCTCGATGTCCGGCCCGTCGGCCACCGCGAACCCCATGCGGCCAAAGATGTGGACCACCTCGTCAATGATCTGCGTGATCGGGTGCGGCCGGCCAACCGTCGTGCCGCGACCCGGCAGCGTGAGGTCAAGCTTAGGCCCGGACTTGCGCGCGCCCGCCTCGAATGCCGTCTTGCGGTCGTTGAGGGCGGCGGCGAGCGCTTCGCGGGCCTGGTTGGCGAGCGCGCCGAACGCCGGGCGCTCCTCTTTCGGCAGCGTTGGCAGTTTCTCGAACGCGGCCTGGACCGCGCCTTTGCGGCCCAGGTATTTCACCCGGACCGCGTCGAGCGCGGCGGCATCGGCGGCGGCGGCAATCTCGGCAAGGCCGTCGTCGCGGAGCTTTTCGAGTTGTTGGCGCAGGTCGCTCATGGGAGTCGAGAGCTAAGAGCGGAGAGTCGAGAGCCTGATGTCATCGGTTCGGCTCTCGACCCTCGACTATAATCTGCTTCACGCCGCAGCGGGCGCGGCCTTGAGGGCGTCCTGGGCCAGCTTGACGATCTGGCTGAACGTGCCGGCATCGCGCGCGGCGATGTCGGCGAGCGCCTTGCGGTTCAAGGCGATCTTGGCGCGCTTCAGGCCGTTGATGAGTTTGCTGTAGGTGAAGTTCTGCGCGCGGCAGGCGGCGTTGAGGCGGATGGCCCAGAGGCCGCGATAAGTCCGCTTCTTGGCCTTGCGGTCGCGGAAGGCATAGACCTGGCCGTGCTGGACGGCGTTCTTGGCGTAGCGGAAGAGCTTGCTGCGGCGGCCGCGAAAACCTTTGGCTTGCTTGACCATCCGCTTGCGGCGGGCGCGGCTGGCGGGTGCGTTGGTGGCGCGTGGCATGGGGGTGTCTCCTTTTAGCCGCGGTGTGAATACGGCAGTGCTTGCGTGATGCGGTGCGTGTCAGTGTGGTCAACCCGCACCTCTTTGCCAATGCTGCGGAGGCGTTTGGCGTTCTTGCTGCCCGCGAGATGGCGGCGGCCTGCGCGCGAGCGCATGACCTTCCCGCCAGCGGATATCTTGAACCGCTTCTTCACGCACTTCTTTGTTTTCGGTGGTTTGAATCGTGGCATTGTTTTGTCCTTTTCAAAAATAAATCTGCGGCGGCGCGTCCGCGTCTTCGTCAGCGCCGCCGCGGGAATCTGTTCGCTACGACGCTTTGTTGGGCTGCACCCGCTCGAACGCGGCGCCCAGCGGGTTCAGCCGCGCGCCCGCAGGCTGCGCGGATGCCGCGGCCGGCGCGCCGCTGTTGTTGTTCTCGGCCGACGGCGCCGGCGTGTGGTGCACTTCCACGGCCATCACGCGGCCGCCTTGCTCCTTCGGATGCTCGTCGTGATGTTCGTGCTCCGCGTGCACCTTGGCCTTCTTGCCGCTGAGCGGGCTGATCAGCATGTTGATGCTGCGGCCCATCAGCTTCGGCTCCATCTCCACGTGGCCGTGGGCTTCAACTTCCCTGGCCAAGCGCTTCATGATCTGCGCGCCGAGATCCTGGTGCGCCATCTCGCGGCCACGGAAGAACAGCGACACCTTGCAACGCATGTGTTTTTCCAGAAAGCCGGCGATCTGTCGCAGCTTGATCTGGAAATCGTGCTCGCTGATGCTGACGTGAAACTTGATCTGCTTGGTCTTGGAGGAGGCGACCTGCTTGCGCGATTCCTTCTCCCGCTTGGCCTGCTCGTAACGGTATTTCCCGTATTCGAGGACCTTGCAAACCGGCGGTGTGGCGTTTGGCGCGATCTCCACCAAGTCCATGCCGCGTTGTAGTGCCAGTGCCAGCGCTTCGCGCAACGGCTTGACACCCAACTGTTGACCGTCAGCATCTATGAGCCGGACCTCGCGGGCCCGGATCCTTCCATTCATTCTTACAGGGGCGGCTATAGGCCACCTCCTGAACTGCGTTTGTTCATTCCGATGATAACTTTCCCGTCTGGTTTTTCGTTTGCGGATTTTCCTGCGTGAGGTATCGGGGGGAACTGCCCAGCCCTACCGCACTCAAGTCACCTGTCGCGCGCCGACGCAAACCCCGCGGTTTCCGACCCACAGCGCGCGTCCCGACGCTGTGCATATACGTTAATCCGACCCGCCGGCGCAAGCTGGATTTTGTCCGATTCCGCACTCGGAATCTGCCTTCGGCTGACGTTCACGGCCAGACCTCCAGATAGCTTGCCGTCGGGTCTGCGGCGAATAACTCAATCTGGCGATGGTTTCGTCGCAGAAATTCTTCCACCTCGGCCACGGTGCGGGCGCCGCAGCGCAACCAGATCACTTTGGGCGGATGGCCGCGCAGCAAGCTCAAGTCGGCGAAATCCGCGTCGAGCGTAACAATTCCAAACCCGTTCTTGCGCGCATGTTCCCAAACCGTCGCATCTGGAGAAGCTGCCAGGCCAATCAGCCCGGTTTGCGTCGAATCGGGAAACAGATCCGACAGTCGTCGAACCAGCTTGCGCGACAGGTTGTGGTCAAACAGCAGCCGCATGAGGCCCCACGGCCATTTGCGAGCGGCGTTCCCGGTCGGCGGCATACGCCAGACACGCGCGGATGTCCTCCTCCGTCAGGTCGGAATAGTCCTCGATGATCTCCGCCCAACCCATCCCTGCGGCGATCCAGCCGAGCACGTCCCCCACTGTGATGCGAAGGCCCCGCACGCAGGGCTTTCCGCATCGCTTGCCCGGCTCGATGGTGATGATCTTCCGGTAATCCATGTCGGAAACCACTAACTACGCCTTTCCTTGATGGACTGCAAGATGTCCGCCATGACCT
>DYDC01000259.1 GCA_020718125.1 Methylacidiphilum sp.
GCTCAAAAAAACGTCCCCTCGTTGCTTGCACGCCGCCCTCAACGCCTGGCACCGCTCCAGAAAACGGGAGTTTCCGGCCAGAGACTACTTACAGCCTTCATCCACTGAAAACAGCGAGGAACCATATATTTGGCCGCCGGACACCGGGGCGATCGTTTTCGCGCCTGCCGCGCCCACGGCGACGCCAGGGATCGCACAGATGGAGAAGGCCGTTGTCTGATCACGCGCCGCGCTGAAGTCGCTTCCCTGCATCTGCCGCCTCAAAGCTACAGGTGCAACATTCGGCGATGTGCCACCGAAACGCAGCACGTGCTACGTTGTGATGGCACAGCGAGCGGGACGATGAACAACAAGCTTGGGTGTTCCTGTCGGCCCAAAATGAAGCCCCGCCTACGCCGTCCGCATTCCCGCGTGGGGCACGCCGTAGATGCGAAGGGGTTGGGTGCGGCCTTCGACGGTGGTTTCGCCGTGGGCAATCGCGCCGAGTTTGTCGGTGAGACGGTCGTGGGTCGCATGGCCGATGATGATCTTGGTGGGGAACCGCTTCGTGAGTTTCTCCAAACGCGCGGCGACGTTGACGCCGTCACCGATGACGGTGTATTCCATGCGACGGTCGGCGCCGACGTTGCCGGCGATGACTTCGGCGGTGTTGATGCCGATGCCGATCTCGATGGGACAGAACCCGCCGCGGGCCTTCTCCGCGTTCAGCACCACGAGCTTCTCCGCGATCTCCACGGCGGCCCGGACTGCGCGGTCGGCGTCATCAGGATGACTCAGCGGGGCGCCAAACAGGGCCATGAGCGCGTCGCCCATGAATTTGTCCAGCGTGCCGCGATGGCGAAAGATCACGTCGGTCAGGACGCGGAAATAATCGTTGAGAAAGCCGACGACCTCCTCCGGTGTATGCGTCTCCGCTTTGGCGCTGAATTTGCGGATGTCCACGAACAGCACGGTCACGGATTGCCGCTTGCCGCCGAGTTGCAGCAACGCCGGGTCGCGCATGGCTTGCTCGACCAGTTCGGGCGAGAGGAACCGTGAGAGCTGTTCCTTCCGCGTCACCTCGGCCAGGAGGCCGGAGAGCCGCATCATGACGAAGTAGCTGAGGCAACCGAGCAGCACCACCACGGCAACGGCGCTCGTGACCGCTATGACCGGAACTGGTTGCCACCACAACACGGCCGCAAAGATCGCCAGCGTCAGGCCGGTCGCGTAAGCCACCGCGCCGTGCGACATGCGAATCGCGGCGGTGACGACCAGCAAACAGCCGCAGTGCGCCAAATAGAGGAAGTTGACGGTCGGCTCAATGCCGTCGGGGTTGGCGATGGCCAGATAGACCAGCACGCAGGCGTCCACGGTTACGATGACATACTTGAATCCCGGCCGGTTCGCCCAGCGGTAGGTCGCGCCAAACGCCAGGAGGAAATAGACCAAACAGCCCGCGTCGAACCACAACAGCAGCGCGGGGACAGCGCGGTCGAAGAAGTCGGGCAGGATGGCGAACGTCAGACCGCAACGCAGCCACGCGATGAGCTTTTCGTTGCGCGTCGCCTCGTTGTTGATCGTCTCGGCTATGACATCACGCGTTGGCATGACTGGAATCGGCCGGAAGTTGTGGCCCTTGGATCTCAATACGCAACGTGATCATAGGGCAGAACAGGTTTGTAGCAGCGCGATTCATCGCGCGTTCGGTCGCTGTTGAAAAAGCTGGCCGCAGACGCGCGATGAATCGCGCTACTGCAAACCGGCGCTTCTCCGACGCCCGGCATGGGTCGCACAAAGCTGAGGATCGGTTCCACAGCCACGTGCCCGACATGTCCGCCGATAGTTGAAGCTAGCGGTGGTGCATCGGTTGTTTAGGCGGCTTGTTGTTGAGAGTCAAGAGTGGCTTTGAGGGCGGCTTCGAGCGTCCCGCCAGTTTCCCGCATTTGTGGCCGGCTTCTTTCATCAAGTTCTTCTTTGCTTTCTTCATCGGTGGTTCCTTGCTTTCTTCATCGGTGGTTCCTTTCGTCGGTTTTCATTCTCACCGAGGATGCTCTCGCGTCCCCAGCGAGGAAACCACCGCCAACGTTCAACTACGACCGGGCCACACCGGTGTCAGTTCCAGCCACGCCACTCAAGCACGAAATCAGCGACTGCTTGGAGGTGCTACGGTGTCTCCAATGACGCGCAGAGGATTTCCTCGTCATTGCGCGTGAAGATGTGGCGGTTGGCGTAGGCGGGGTGGGTCCAGTTGACGGCGCGCAGTTCGCGCCGGCCGCACTGCGGGTTGGTGGGTTTGATGAGCTTGGTGCGGCTGATCTCGCGATACTTGTCGGGCTTCAGGTCGGCGATGATGAGGTCGCCGCGGTCGTTGTTGATAAAGTAACGGCCGCCGTGGCGGACGATGAATCCGACGGCCCAGCGGGCGTTTTCGCCGGTGACCTCCAGTGTTTCCCAGATGCGCCCGCCGGTGCTGGCGTTGAGGCAGCGGAACTGGCCGTAGCTGCAGATGCCGTAGATGTGGCCGTCCTCGATGGTGGGCGTGCAGATGAGCGCGTGGAGGCCGTCGGTCTGCTTCTCGCTGTCGCTTTTGCCCTGCCAGAGCAGCCGCGCGGCGGGCTTGTCGGGGCTGAGTTCGAGCATGCGCGAGCCGTTGTAGAACGCCGAGACAAGCAGGCGGTTGCCGTCGAGCACGGGCGTGGAGACGGTCAGGGCGAAGCGCGCCAGCAACGGGAATTCCCAGAGCACAGCGCCAGTCGCAGGGTTGAGCGACGAGACAGCGGAGTGGTGCCAGATGATGAGTTGGCGGGTCTTGCCGACGGTGAAGATGACCGGCTGGCAGTAACCCGGCTCGTTGTCGGCGGCGAGCGCGCGCCAGAGTTCTTTGCCGGTGCGCTTGTCGAACGCGACGACCTTCGCGTCCGGCCGGCCGCCAACGATGCAGATGAGCCGGTCGCCATCCGCCAGCGGCGCGCCGGCCATGCCCCAGACCGGCACGCGCGCGTTGCAGTCGGCGATATAGTCCTTCTTCCAGATCACGCCGCCGGTCTTCACGTCGAGGCAATGCAACCGGCCCATTGCGCCGACGGTATAGACGCGGTCGCCATCCACGGTCGGTGTGGCGCGTGGGCCGGCATTGTAGCTGAGGCCGCCGTAGTCGGTGTCCCATTCGCGCGTCCACAGAATCTTGCCGCTCTTCTCGTCGAGGCAGACGGCGCGCTCGATGCCGTCCGAACCGTCGCCTCGCTTGAAGTCGGTGACGAACACGCGCCCGCCGGCGACAGCGGGGCCGGCGTAGCCACCGTGCAGGGGCGCGCGCCATGCGAATTTCAGGCCGGTGTCCGGGAACTTTTCGAGGATGCCGGTTTCGTTCCAGACGCCAAGCCGCCCTTGGCCGCGCCATTCGGGCCAGTCGCCGGCGTGAAGATGGGCGCACAGAACGATTGTGCAGACCGTGGAAAGCTGGCGGGCCGTTTGCATGACAGCGATTAAATGCCACACGGGGCGGCTGGGTGCGAGCAATTTGCGGCCGGCCGATTTGCAACGGCGTGGTGTCATCGTATGCTGGCTCTGAAAAGCGGACGGCCGAGCCGCCGACTCCATGGGGGCGCCAGCGTGATGGACATAATCGAAGCGATTCAAATTCGCCGGTCGGCGCGCAAGTTCTTGGCCGGGGAGATCGAGGAGGAGAAGCTCAAAGCCGTCCTGCAAGTCGCCACGCACGGGCCGTCGGCTGGCAACCTGCACCCCTGGCAGACCCGCGTCATACGCGACACTGAAACCAAACAAGCGCTGGCAGAGGCCGCGCAGGGACATGGATTCCTGGCAGACGCGCCGATCGTGCTGGTGTTCTGCATCCAACCCGCGCGCTCCGCCGAACGCTTTGGTGCGCGCGGCGCGGAACTGTTCTGCATCCAGGACACCGCCGTCGCGATGGCCTACGCGCAACTGGCAGCGACCGCCGCAGGGCTTGCTTCCTGCTGGGTTGGAGACTTCGACGAACAGAAGGTGACGCGAGCGCTCAAGCTCTCGAACGGCGACCGGCCGGTGACGATCCTTCCCATCGGTTGCCCTGCGGCTGCTGTTGCGCCCAATCCACGGATGACGATGGACGACGTCGCAAGACGCCAATAGCAACAACAAGCGGATCGCTCAACTCCCCGCGGGCGCAACTTGACACACGCACCACGATCAAGTCCCAGAGGGACGGACGAGAATAGCCCGGCACTTTAGTGCCGGGAACGCCGCCCGTGATGGCAGAGTCCCGTGGGGACGACAGAAGGCCGCGTTGCACGAGTCGGATTCTGCCGCCCCTGACGG
>DYDC01000260.1 GCA_020718125.1 Methylacidiphilum sp.
GGTGGTTTCTGGCTGGAATTCACTGCCCGCCGAAACGCTCGATGCCGCCGTCGCGCCGCACACGGAAGATGGGTTTTCGGTGACCGGCGCGGTGATCGTGGCGCGTGTGTCGAGTTGCGCCCCACAGTTTGCCAAACGCTTCTTTTGGCTGGATGCGGCGGCGGGGGTGAAGTTAAATGCGCGCCCGTCCGTCAGAGACGACACTGAAAAAACGAGCCACGGAGAACCATGAACCACAGCCGACTGCTTCCCGCTGCGATTACTTCGATCATCCTCATCACTGCCGTTGCCGGCCCCGCACAGGCCGATGACTGGCCGCAATGGCGCGGCCCGGAGCGCACCGACATCAGCAAGGAGACGGGCCTGCTCAAGCAATGGCCCGACGGCGGCCCGAAGCAGGTCTGGCTGTCGAAGGAAGGCGGCCTCGGCTACAGCGGTTTCTCCATCGTGGGCGGCAAGCTCTTCACGATGGGCACGCTTGGCGACAACGAGGTCTTGATCGCGATGGACGCCAACACCGGCAAGCAGCTCTGGACGGCGAACATCGGTTCGATCCTGAAGAACGGCTGGGGCGACGGCCCGCGCGGCACGCCGACGGTGGATGCCAACCGTGTGTATGCGCTGGGCGGCCTGGGCGCGCTCATTTGCGCCGAGGCTGCCAGTGGAAAGTTGATTTGGAAGGCAACGATGGCGGACCTCGGCGGCAAGGTGCCGAACTGGGGCTACGCCGAATCGCCCTTGGTGGACGGCGGCGCGGTGTTGTGCCTGCCCGGTGGCGACCAGGGCGCGGTGGTCGCGTTTGACAAGATGACCGGCAAGGTGATCTGGCAATCGAAGGAACTGACCGACGGGGCGCAGTATTCCTCGCTGATCGCCGCGAACCTCAACGGCGGCCGGCAATACATCGGGCTGACGATGAAGCATTTCTTCGGCATCAACGCCAAGGACGGCAAGGCGCTCTGGCAATGCGATTGGCCCGGCCAGGTCGCCGTCATCCCGACGCCGATCTTCCAGGACGGCCAGGTCTATATCACGTCCGGCTACGGCGTCGGCTGCCGGGCGGTCAAGATCGGGCCGAAGAACGAGATCATAAACGTTTTCCCCAAAGTCATCGCCGAGGCAGCGCCGGCGCCGCCGGCCGCTCCAGCCGGCAAACGCGGCAAAGGCGGTGCCAGGGGCGACAGCGCGCCGATGAACAAGACGATGAAGAACCACCACGGCGGCGTCATCCTCGCCGGCGGTCATCTCTACGGTTACTCTGACGGGGCGGGCTGGGTCTGCCATGACTTCAAGACCGGCGAACAGGTGTGGGCCGACAAGACGCTCGGCAAAGGCGCCGTCGGTTGCCTGACCGAGGGGATGCTCTATTGCCTCGATGAGGCAACCGGCACTTGCGCGCTGATCGAAGCCTCGCCGAAAGGCTGGACAGAGCATGGCCGCTTCAAGCTCGACCCCCAGACCCAGCAGCGCAGCCCGCGGGGCAAGATCTGGACGCATCCCGTCGTCGCCAACGGCAAGCTCTACCTCCGCGACCAGGAGTTGATCTTCTGCTTCGACGTGAAGGGGAAGTGAAGGTTCCGCAGCGCACCTCTGCAAATTGACCGGGCTGCGGCGGCAGTCGCGAGACTTGCCGCCGCGCCTTTTTATCGCCTCATGTTTCGCCGCACGCATATCGCCTACGCGCTGGCCTTGTTGATGGATATGTGTGTCATGGCCACGGTGTTCTTCGCCGTGCCGCGCCGGGCGGCCGACGGCGGCATGGACGCGGTGCGGTTGGGATGGCTGAGCGGCGTGTTTTTCGTCGCCTACGCCGTCGTGTCGCCGCTGGCGGGCAAGTTGTCGGACCGGTTCGGGCGGATGCCGTTCATGGTGGGAGGACTGGTCGTCGCGGGCGGGTTGATGTGGGTGTGCGCGAACGAGACACGGTTCGGGCCGCTGCTGGCGCTCTGCGGCGCGGCGGGCGCGGCGGCGGCGTTGTTCTGGCCGACGCTGATCGCGTGGTTCAGCGAGGGCTGCCGCGGCGCGGCGCTGGTGCGGGTGCTGGGGATATACTGCATCAGTTGGAACGTCGGGCTGGGCATCGGCTCGGTGGGCAGCGGGGAACTCTACGAAACAAACCCGTGGTGGTCGTTCGCGGTGTTCGGCACGATCACGCTCGCGGCGCCGCTGCTGTTGTTGGCGCGGACACGCGTCGCGTCGGACCACGACAACGCCATGCCCGTGCCGGTGGGCCGGGCGACGGCGGTGCGGTTCATGTGGGCCGGCTGGCTGGCGAACCTGACGGTGCTGCTCGGTTTCGGCGCGGTGCAGGCGATGTTCCCGCAACTGGCGACACACCTCGGTGTGAGTCCGTCGCTGCACGGGCAGCTTTTCGGCGCGTCGCGCGCGGCGGCGGTGGTGGCGTTCCTGCTCATGGGCTGGTCGCACGCGTGGCATCACCGGACGTGGCCGTTGCTGGCGGGCTATGTCGCGGGTGCGGCGGGCGCGCTGGTCATCGCGCTCACGTCGAGCGTGCCGCTGTTCTTCGCCGGCTTCATCGTGCTGGGGTTCATCAACGGCGCGGTCTATCTGGCCAGCATCTTCTACGCGCTGGAGGCGTTCGAGGGCCAGGCGGCCGGCGCGGGTTGGACGGAGATGGTGCTGGGCGCGGGCTGTTTCCTGGGGCCGGTGGTGGCGGGATTTGTCGGTGATGCGTGGGGGCTGCGCGCGCCGTATTATTTCGCCGCGGCGCTGTTCGCGGCGGGTCTGGCGGGCCAAATCGTGCTGGCATGGGCGGTCCGCCGGCGTTACAAGCAGACTTCGTCATGAACTTCTCATTCCGTTCTCCCTTGTTCCCGGCGGCAGTTTCCATCCTTTTGTTTGCCGTTGCGATCCCGCTGATCATGAATGCATCCCCCTACTCCATCGAACAACGTTCTTCGTGGTATCCGGGCCTCAAGACCACGGCGGTTTACCCTCATATCCATCCGCTGACAATAAACTGTTGTCCGGAGCCGGGAATCCGTGAAGCGTGGCCATGGTGGAAGGGCGCTACTTCTTGAAGAACATATAGACGCCGACGCCGACCATGAACACGGCGAATATCTTCTGGAGCAACTCGCTGCGGAGGCTGTTGCCGTAGGTCGCGCCGAGCCAGCCGCCCACCATCGCCAGCCCGACCGCCCACATGAATGAGGCCGCGTCAAAATTCCCGGACCTCGCCTTGGTCAACGCGCCGACGACGGCCATCGGCGCCATGATCGCCAGTGACGTGCCGACCGCCTTCTGCATGTCGAGTCCGCCCGCGAGCCGGAACAGCGGCACCATGATGATGCCGCCGCCCACGCCGATGAGTCCGCCGAGAAAGCCGGATGCCAAACCGATGAGCATTGCGCCAAGTTGAGCCATGATCGTGTCCTTTGTTAGTCGTGATCCATGATTCGTGATTCGTAACCCGTGACTCGTGGTCTGCGGTTCGTGGAGGTCGAAGTCCGAAGCTCGAAACCCGAAACAAACCCCAAGAAGCAAAAGGAAAAGGCGCAAATCGGCCCGCGCAGTCTCCGTAGAACGTTTTGAGCATTAACTCCATGCCGGTTTTGAATTTGTTTCGGATTTCGGATTTCGAGCTTCGGATTTCAGCCTGGCCCGGCGCGAGTCACGAATCACGGGATTTGAAGCCACAGCTCGCGCGAACGCGGGCCGTCGAACTCGCAGAAATAAATCGCCTGCCACGTGCCGAGCGCCAGATCGCCGTCGCGCACAAACATCTGCGCCGAGCTGCCCATCAACGACGCCTTCACGTGCGCGGCGGTGTTCCCCTCGCTGTGCCGGTAATCGCCCGATTCCCACGGCACCGCCCGCTCCAGCGCCACCATCAGGTCGCGGACCACGTCGGGGTCGGCGTTCTCCTGGATCGTGATGCCGGCGGTCGTGTGCGGCACGAACAACGTCACCACGCCCTCGCGCACCCCCGCTGCGCGCACCTCGCGCCGCACCAAGTCGGTCACGTCCACAAGCTGCGTATGCTCGCGCGTCCCGACGGGAAGTTTCTGGAAAGCGGCCATGTCGTTGACTTGGCCGCGGACACTACCACATCGCCTCAGCGTTGAGTAGCCCCGCCAACAGCGGTCTGCTATGGCTTACGGCTTCGCGCAGCAGCAACATCTTGGCAACACCATCGGGACTCGTGTAAGAAAAGGTAACTGCTCAGGTAGCCACCCCAAAGCGGGCGGCTACCTGAGGGTGAGT
>DYDC01000261.1 GCA_020718125.1 Methylacidiphilum sp.
CGGGCTATTCTCGACCGTCCCTTTCGGGACTTGGTGCGTGTGTCAAGTTGCGCCCGTGACCGTCCGAGACCGCAGTTCAAACTTGTCTTCCACGATGCCGCCGCCTACGCTCCGCGAAACTTGGAGACCATGATGCTGAGCGAGACCATGATGCTGAGCCTGCGAGCCATGCTGAAGACCCCGTGGGTCGCCCTCGCCACATTTGCCGCCATGACCCTCTTGAAGAAGAACGCTTGATGAAAACCAAGCTCGCCCTCACCACCGCCATCGCACTTAGCGCCATGACCACCACCGCCACCGACAACGAGCTTCGCTGGATTACGCTCGACCCCGGCCATTTCCACGCCGCGCTCGTGCAGAAGTTCATGTATCCGCGGGTCAACCCGGTCGTCCACGTCTATGCGCCTGAAGGCCCCGACGTGGCCCTCCACCTCAAGCGCATCGAGGGCTTCAACTCCCGCGCCGAGAAGCCGACGAAGTGGCGGGAGAAGGTCCATACCGGCAAGGACTTCCTGGAGCGCATGATCAAGGAGCGCGCCGGCAACGTCGTCGTCATCTCCGGCAACAACCGCAAGAAGACCGACTACATCTACAAGACCCTCGACGCCGGCTTCAACGTCTTCTCCGACAAACCGATGGCCATCACCCCGCAGGCGTTCCCGCTCCTGCGCAAGGCCTTCGAGCGCGCCGCGCGGAAGAAAGTCCTGCTCTACGACATCATGACCGAGCGCTACGAGATCACCAGCATCCTCCTGCGCGAACTGGTCAACGCGCCGACCGTGTTCGGCACGCTGGAGAAGGGCACGGCGGAAAAACCCGCCGTCGAGATGGAGAGCGTCCATTACTTCTTCAAGGAAGTCGCCGGCAAACCGCTCACCCGGCCGCCGTGGTTCTACGACACGCGCCAGCAGGGCGAGGCCATTCCCGACGTCGGCACGCACCTCGTGGACCTCGTCCAATGGCAGTGCTTCCCCGAAGTGACGCTTGATTGGAGGAAGGACATCAAAGTCCACGCCGCGAGGCGCTGGCCGACCACGATGACGCCCGCGCAGTTCAAGCTCTCCACCGGCTGCGACAAATATCCCGACTACTTCAAGAAAGACATTGGCCCCGACGGCGCGCTCAACGTCTTCCAGAACGGCGATGTCACCTGGAGCATCAAAGGCGTCCACGCCAAGGTCGCCGCCCTTTGGGGCTTCCAAGCGCCGCCGGGAACGGGCGACACCCATTACCAGATCGTCCGCGGCAGCAAGGCCGATGTCGTCATCCGGCAGGGCAAGGAGCAGAACTACAAGGTCGCCCTCTACGTCGAGAACAAGTCCGGCGCGTCCGCCGACGAGTTCGACAAGACCCTCCGCGCCGCCGTCGCGCGGATCGCGGCCAAGTGGTCCGGCGTGGACGTAAAGAAAGCGGGCGCGGCGTGGGAAATCATCATCCCCGACAAATACCACGTCGGCCACGAAGCCCACTTCGGCCAGGTGGCGGAGAAGTATTTGCGATGCTTGGGCGAGGGGAAGATGTCCGCATGGGAAGTCCCCAACATGATCGCCAAGTATTTCGTCACCACCGAAGCCTTCCGCCTCAGCCACGCGAAGAAGCAGGGCAGGGACGCCGGAGGCGCGATGGATAATAGCCCACGGCGTTAGCCGTGGGGATGAGACCGGACAAAGATCAAAAGCCCCGGATGGGGCGATAGAAAATCCATCCCGGCCGATCCCGATTTCTCCCGCCCCTTGCAGGGCTTTCTTGCTTGGTTGATGCGACCCACGGCTGACGCCGTGGGCTGTTTTCTTTCGCCGCTCCGCGGCTGATGCGGCCTCACCTTTCGCGTCCTTTCGCGTGTTTAGCGGGCAACCTCCGACTCTCCTCCGCTATTCCTCTTCCGCTCTCCTCGCCTTAAAAAAACTTTGCAACAACTCCCTCGCCTCCGCCGCGCGCACCCCCGCGACCACCTCCGGCCGGTGATTCAAGGTCGGCACGTTCAACAGATTCATCGCCGTCCCCGCCGCGCCGGCCTTCTCGTCCCGGCAACCGAACACCACCCGCCCCACACGCGACAGCACGATCGCCCCCGCGCACATTGGGCACGGCTCCTTCGTCACGTAGAGCGTGCAATCGTTCAACCGCCGGTCACCCACGCCCGCCTCGGCCTGCGTGATGGCGATCATCTCCGCGTGCGCGGTGGCGTCCTTGAGCTGCTCCACCTGGTTGTGGGCGCGCGCGATGATTTCCGGCGGCGCGCCCTCGCGTTCGCGGACGATGACCGCGCCCACCGGCGCCTCCCCGGCTTCCGCCGCCTGCCGCGCCAGCCGCAACGCCTGGCTCATGTAAGATTCGTCGCTATGCCCGCCAATCACGCAGCGACCGTAGAAGCAGCCGGGAAGAGGCGCAAGAGGATTCAGAGCGGCGGAGCCGATCGCTCACGTCCGAGTTTCAGATTGAAACTCAGCAATGTTTTTGAACTGCACCACGTTCCCGACGGGGCCTAGCGCCGGAGTGAATAATCTGATGAACCTTTCGCGGACGGATTGCGACGGATCGACGAGAATCAGTTGCTTTAAGTGTTGGTTGCGAGATGTGCGAGAACGCACGACTTCTGCGAAAAGCGATTTAGCGAGTAGGTCGGTCTCCGGCAGGGAATAACCAACAATCATGAGGGATCGACATCTTTCCATCTTCAGCCGAGCCTCTCGCCAGAAAATGCGATATGGGTTCGTGTGAATTCGCTTGTTCCAACCAGGTGGCAGCACCGAAATCTGCTCACTCTTTCCCTTGCGGACAGTGAATGGTCTTGGTTTCAGTCGGATTTGGCGATTCTTGTAGATTGTCCAGCCGAGACTGCCGTGGAGTTTCAGCAAGCTAACGCTGCTACGCGTGCCTTTTATGTATTTCCTCTTGTCGAGCCAGTTCTTGCACCAACTCAGGGTTGTTCCGTGCACAGCCGTGCCATACCCATCTTTCGGATTCCAAAGTTTCGCGTTCTCGAATGATTCTTCAATCAACATGTCATAATTGAATGTTATGATCGTGCAACCAGGTTTTAACTTCTTCAGTATCTCTCTGTGTGGCGCGCTTGCCTTGGGAGCCGGAGGACGCTGCGACAGGTCGGCGGTGGTATGGACATACACCCGGCGGATCAACTCCTCGAGTTGCTTCTGGCGCTTTTCCCAGTTCTTCGGTTTGTTTGCTGACTTCGCAATCCTAGAGATCGCAGCCCGTGTTTCAATGTCCCGGTAGTATTCCTCAAGACCTACGCCGCTGACCCTGTGATTCAGTTCCCACACTGATCGAAGAACTTGTTTTGCAAGTCGTGGCGTGCCATGTCCTTTGAGAGTGTTTGCCACGTCAAAGAAATCAACGTCAACTGGGGGAGCGGGGTCTGGCACTGCGAGAGACCCCTTCGATGCGCCAGCGCCAAAAATCAGCACAAGAGGATAAGTTGGTCTAAAGTGATCGCTTGTCATCACGGTGAGTTTCACGCGCTCGGCCTTGCGTCTGCCAGTGCGGCGGCAGATAACACAGTCATTGGCCATCCGCCGTCGCCGAATGATCCGGAATCGAGCCCCATCTCTCTTCTCATCGCAGGACACCTTTCGTAATCAGACTCCTCGAATAGAGAATTATTGCGACAATGATTCCCCAGCCAAGAAGCGCGCCGATGAAACCGGGGATTCCAATCGCACCAAGCCAATTCTTGGTGAAAATCTGAATGACGGTAAGTGCTATGCCTACAGTGAATGCCCCGCTGAACAGGTAAAACGCTTGCTTCTTAAGCAGGAATAAGAATACAGCTCCGAGCAGATTTGCGCCGCTGATGACGATCGTTGAGCCGTGGTCGAAGGCCGAGAGGGACTGAAAATACTGTTTCTGCGCCTCATTCGGAGGCATCGCCCCTGACAAGATCAATGCAACTGAAAGCAGAGTCCAACCGGCAGAGAGGAAGTAGCAAATCGAAATGACCCAGACGAGAACCGGGCGCTTCGATTCCGCTGGCGGACGCGCGTTGGATATGGTGCTCATAAGTGTTTGCCTAGATGGTAGACTTCAGCTTAAGGAATTTGGCCTGTGTCGAGTTTGCTGAACTGGCAGCTTGATCTCGCCGCATCGCTTGCTGTTCTTGGCGACGGTGGAGGCATGTAACTATCGCATCAAAAAAGCCCCAGTTCATGCTGTGGAGTGTATCAAAGTCGCTGGAAGCGTCAATGGCGACAAACGGCTGCCTTGGAGATGACATGAGTAGTTGGCAGGCGAGCGCAAAGGCGCTACGCCTGCCAACGCTATGACTACCG
>DYDC01000262.1 GCA_020718125.1 Methylacidiphilum sp.
AGCCAGCCGCAAGTGTTGCGTTGGCTACTGGCTCGCGGGCGTCAAATTGCACACCCTGATTGGAATCCCGACAAAGGAGGATCGGGGCGTGAGCGCCTGTAGCATGGCGTGGTTCTGGCAACTCCGCTGGCCCTCACCCAAAAATCATCAGCACCAGCGGCATTACCACCGCCAGATAACAGGCCGTGTTCACCACGAAGATCGCGCTCGCCAGCCGGTCGTCGAGGTGGAACAGGTTCGAGATGACTACCGCATAGATTGCCGCCGGCGTGGACGCCTGCACCAGCACCACCTTCCAGCCCGGCGCGCTCGCAGGATGCACTAGCGGATGGCCCGCCAGCCACATCAACCCCACCAGCACCGCCGCCACCGCCGGCATCAGCAGGAACTTCACCCCCGCCACCAGCGCATAGAGCCATTTGTGCGCCCCGAGTTGCCCCAGATGCAGCCGCAGTCCCGTCACGAAAAACGCCAGCACCGCCCCGCCAATCATCGCCACATCCACCACGTGCCATTGCGCGATCACGGCGGGCCGCGGCACACCCAGCAGGTTCAGCGTCAGCCCGGACGCCGTGGCCAGACACGGCAGCGAACGCAAATCGGCGAAGTTCGCCACGATCAACCGCCACAGCGGCTGGTCCGTGCCGTGGCCGTAATGCCTCGCCACTGGATAGAACAACAGCACCATCGCAAAATCCCAGAACGACGTATACATCGCCGCCATCGCCAGCCCCGGCTCGCGGAACAGCAGGTAATTCACAAACCCGCCCATCGTGAAGCCGAGATTCGACGCCCCCGCCGTCAGCACAAACGCCCCCGCCATCTCCCGCGGCAACTTCAGCCAGCGCGCGATCACCGCGCCCGCCCCCACCCCCGCCGTCGTCACGACCATTCCCATCACCGGCAGCGACACCAGTTCCGGCGTGAATGGCAACACCCAGATCGCCAGAAACGCCACGAACGTATAAGGCACCGTCACCACGAACAACATCAACCCCCGCGCAGCCCGCTCGCCGACGCCCGCCCGTTGCGCGGCGCAGCCCGCCGCGATCGAGCCGGCAATCAGGCCGATTGGAAGCAACAACCTTGCGGCAACAGGCAATTCCCCGGTCGTCATGATTCCAGAAACCTACCCGACCGCACGCTCCAGAATCTCCAACAACTCTTCCCGCGTCAGCGCGACGGGATTGCCCTTCATGCTGCTCGCTGCCGCCGCCTTCTCCGCCAACGCAGCGAAATCGCCCCGCGTCACGCCATGCGCCGACACGGGTGGCACGCCCAGCGCGCCGCACAGCTCCCGCACCCACGCCACGCCGTCGGCCGCAGTGGCTGCCGCGCGACCCGTAACGATCCGCGCCACCTCATCGTAGCGTCGCAGCGCCTCGCTCCCCGGCTGGCGCGCGCGCAACGTCCGGATGTTCATCTCCATCACATGCGGCAACAATGCCGCGCACGCCGCGCCGTGTGCCGCCGGGAACATCCCGCCCAGCGGCCCCGCGAAGCCGTGCACCGCGCCGAGGCCGGCGTTTGCGAGCGCCAGTCCGCCGAACAGGCTTGCCAACGCCATGTCCTCGCGGGCCGGCATGTCATTGCCGCGCTCGAAGGCGCGCCGCAACGATCGCGCCGCGCGCGCCATGCCCTCGCGGCAGAAACCGTCCGTCATCGGATTGGCATTCACGGACACGAACGGCTCGATCAATTGCGTCAGCGCATCGAGGCCCGTGCTCGCCGTGAGAGCGGGCGGCATGTCGCGCGTAAGCTCCGGGTCCACGATGGCCACGCGCGGCAGCATCAGTGGACTGCGCAGGCTGACCTTCACGCGATGCGCGGGCGAACCGAGCACCGCGTTGCGCGTCACCTCCGCGCCCGTGCCGGCGGTGGTCGGAATCGCGATGACCGGTGTGGATGGTTTCATCAGCGGTCTGCCGCGGCCGATGACTTCAAGGTAATCGAACGGGTCGCCTTCATTGGCCAGCAGCGCGCCAATGGCCTTGCCGGCGTCCACAACGCTGCCGCCGCCGATGGCGATGATCAAATCGCTCTTCGCCTCTCGCCCCGCCTCGACGCCGCGCTGAACCAGTTCCACCGTCGGCTCGCCCGCGACGGCAAACGTCGCGCACTCGATGCCGTCCCGCCGCAGCGCGACAATCAGCCCCTCGGCCCGCGCCGCTGATTTCCCCGTCACGACCAGCGCGCGCCGGCCAAGCTCTCCGGCAATTGGCGCAACCTCCTTCAGCTTGCCGCAGCCGAACAGGATGCGCGACGCCGTGGCAAACTCGAAACCCATGGGCGCCTCACCAACCGGAGTCGTCCGGGAACACGTTGTCGTATTTCACGCTCTTGCGCGGCTCGGCCATCATCCCGGCGACCGTGTCACGCCACTTCGCATAGTGAGCCGTCTCCTTGTGGGCGGCCGTGGCCTCGACGGAGCGATAGACCTCCACGAGCACGAACCGCGTCGGGTCGTCGCTCTGTTGCCGGACATCGAACCGGGCGATGCCCGGCTCCTTGACGCTGTTGCGCGCGTTTTCCAGCGACGCGGCCATGAACGCCTCGACGCACTCCGATTTCACATGAACGTGAACATGGACGATGAGCATGATTGATCTTCCCGTTGGCGGTGCGGCCTGCCATGCGCCTGAACGTGTGCGGGCCTGCGTCTTGCCCAACGACGCGAGAATGGATTCAACTTTTCGTTTCAGGGCCGGCAAGTGTTGCTCGATGATTTCCCAGACGAGGGCAAGGTTGACGCCGAGATAATCATGGACAAGCACGTTGCGGAAACCGGCGATCGCGCGCCAGTCCACATCCGGATGGGCGGCTTTCAAGGCGGGTGAGAGTCGTTGAGTGGATTCGGCCATGGTATGCAGGTTGCGCAGGACGGCGTCCTGGGTCTTGGTGTCGGCCAGGAAGTCCTGACGGCTGCCGGCCGCGTATTGCTGGATTCTCCCGATGCACTCGCGGATGTGGATCAAGTAAAGCTGGTCGTCCTTCAAAGCGGCACCGCCTCTTTCAGCACCCGATCGCGAATGAACCAGTGCAATGATGCCGGCTCGACAACGTGGACTTTCCGCCCCAAGAGTTCCTCGAGATCCTGCCACAGCGCCGCAAAGTCCAGCAGACTGCGCCGCTCCTCCATCTCAACCAGGAAATCCACGTCGCTGTCGGGGCCAGCCTCGCCGCGCGCCACCGAGCCAAACACCTGCACGTGCCGCGCGCCATGCGCGGCCGCGATGTGGAGGATGTCCTCGCGCCGGCTCTTCAGCAGATCGTTGATGCCCATGACCAGATCCTGCGCAGACCCTAGCAAATCCAATTTGCCGGCTCAAGCGCGTTGCGCCTATGACTTCCGGTCGAAGAACGGATTCTTGCCGCTGACGCTCAGCGGCAGGGCGAGCGCCTGTTTGACGCTTTGGCCGAAGAACTTCAGTTCGAGGCAGGCGCGGGCGATGGAATACATGACGCGGTTGTCCATGTGGAACTGATTGGCCACCGCCGCAGCCGAGGCGATTGCGATGCCAAGGTCGTAGGAGTTGAACGCGCAAACACCGCCAGTCTTCTCCAACTCCTCGCAAGCCCTGTGGCCGCAGCAACCGCAGTTGAGACCCGCGGGCTTGGAGGCCACGCCGATGACCACCAGCGCGTGCGCGTTGGCGATGGAATTGGCGTCCCGGTCAAGGAACGCCATGTTGTCGCGTTTGGCGATCTCCTTCATCTTCAGGATGACGAGGTTCTTCGTCTCAGTGTCGTCCACCACGACCACGCTGATGTTGTCAATGCCACGCGTCTTCGGCGCGGTGCGCGCCGCGGCGGCCATGAAGCCGGCGACATTCAGCCCCGCCTGACGCTCAAGTTCCTGCGAGGTTTTCATGAGTGGGGTTTCTCTTGGCTGGCCCTTCGCCTTGGCAACGCTGATCCATCGTCTCGGCGTCCGTAGAGGACGGCATCGTGATCAACAGCGCATCCGCCTTCGGAACGGCCCACCGGTTTGGCTCGATAGAGCGGGTCGGTCTCCAGCGGGGCGCACAGCGCCTTGGCGTTGATGGTGGCGTTCATTGGGGTCGCTTCAATTTCTCATAGGTTGACCACGGGCACTTTCCCCTGTCAAGCAGGCATCCGCCAGCGGTGTGATCCGGGCGCGGATTTCTCATCAGGGCAACCAAGACGGTTTGGAGACGGTTACGAGGGAGAGGGCTTTTCGTGCGTTTCCAGCAGCCATGGCATCGTAGAAGCCCCGCAGCGTCGCTTGCCGCTTGTTGCCGCAGCGCGGCCA
>DYDC01000263.1 GCA_020718125.1 Methylacidiphilum sp.
CGGAGGGTATGAAAAAACACCACAACCACATTCCAACGGGACATTCGTATACCATCCTCAAGCAGCTGTGCAACCTGATTCCGGGGCATTGGGTCGCAAGCCTGGCCAAAGAACACGGCGTGGATGCCCAGAGCCGGACGTTCACGCCTTGGAGTCACGTGGTCTCGTTGCTCTTCGCGCAGGTGACGCACGCCATCGGGCTCAATGACGCCTGCGACGCGTTGCGCATGAATGCCGGGGCGCTGGGCACGGTTCGCGGGGCGACGGCGCCGAGCCGCAACAACCTGAGCCATGCCAACCGGGTGCGCGACTGCGGGATGGCGGAGGCCTTGTACTGGAAGGTCATGGAGCACTTGATGAATCAAACGCCGGGCTTCGCAAAAGGCCGGGTCCGGCATGGCTACCTGCGCCGTTTCCGCAAGGTTATCCACGCCTTGGATTCGACCACGATCCAGCTGGTGGCCAACTGCATGGACTGGGCGAAGCACCGGCGCCGGAAGGCGGCGGCGAAGTGCCATCTGCGGTTGAACCTGCAGACCTTCCTGCCCCAGTGCGCCATCATCGACACGGCCAAGTTCCACGACAGCCGGAAGGCGCGAGAGCTTTGCGCGGCACTGAAAGAGGGCGAAATCGTGGTGTTCGACAAGGCCTACCTGGACTTCGAGCATCTCTTCGAACTTTCGCGGCGCGGCCTCTGGTGGGTCTGCCGGGCCAAGGACAACCTGCAATATCGCGGGGTCCAGTCGCTGAACACGACCGCCCACCCGCGGATCCTGCGGGATGAAATCATCGAACTGGCCGTGCCGGCTTCCGGAAACGCCTATCCACGGCGCCTGCGGCGCGTCACGGCGTTGGTCGAGGTCAACGGCAAAGACGTCGAGATGGTCTTTTTGACCAATCACCTGGAATGGAGCGCCTGGACCGTGGCCGAGCTGTACCGGTGCCGCTGGGACATCGAGGTGTTCTTCAAGGAGATCAAGCAGACGCTCCAGCTCGCGGACTTCCTCGGCTACAGTGCCAACGCCGTGCGCTGGCAGATGTGGATGGGATTGCTGGTGCATCTGCTACTGCGCTATCTGGCGTTCATCCACGGCTGGGCGCACAGTTTCACGCGCCTGTTCACGGTCGTCCGGGCCGTCCTCTGGCGCCGGTGGTGCCTGCATGCCCTGATCGATTCCTATGGGACAGCCAAACCCCCGGGCCGGTTCTGCGCCACCCCGGAACAGGCCTATTTGCCAGGGTTCGCATGAAGCCTGTGGGACAGCCAGATGTTCGCAAGCGCAACAGATCCGGGCCGCGGCAAGGAAATCGTAAATGGCCATTTGGAAATTCGCAGAACAAGGCCGTCAAATCCCAGGAAACGAAAGCGTCCGCAGCCGGGAAATCAATGCTATGGGATGACACTGAATCTTTTTCGTAACTGCTCAGGTACCCGCCCGCAGCGGGCGGGCACCTGAGAGAATTGGCCCCAGCCAACTCCATCAGGACGAGGCATAGCCTACCCCCCCCCCGAAACGCAACCGAAAAGAAGTTCGTGTTTTGGGCTGGACTCATCCGGGCGCTTGTCCTATTGTTTCGTGCATGGCAAGCGTCAGGGTCATGCAGGGGCGAGAGGTCGGGGAGTCCGACATCGGACTGATTCGCGACTTGCTTGCCGCACATCCCGACTGGAACCGCACGCGCCTGAGCCGGGAACTGTGTGCGCGCTGGGACTGGCGCAACGCGCAGGGCCGGGCCAAGGACATGGCGGCACGCACGCTGCTGCTGAAACTGGAACGTGCCGGATATGTCCGGCTGCCCGCGCGGCGCGGGCCTTCCCCAAACGGATGTCGCAATCGGCAGGTCGAACCGGTGGCGCCCCCGGACGAACCGATTCGCGGCGCCTTGCGCGACCTGCAACCGTTGAGCGTGCGCGTCGTGGATCCCGGCTCGGCCGAGGCGCGGCGGTTCCATGGCTTGTTGGTCCACGAGCACTACCTGGGGCAGCGCAACACGGTCGGCGAGAACCTCCGCTACCTGGTGCGGGACCGGCACGGACGTCCGGTGGCCTGCGCCCTGTTCGGCTCGGCGGCGTGGAAGTGCGCGGACCGCGACGCCTTCCTGGGCTGGGACGGCCCCACGCGCGAACGCAACCTGCAACGGCTGACCAACAACACCCGGTTCCTCATTCCCGGTTGGATCCAGGTTCCGTATCTGGCCAGTCATGTCTTGGGGCTGATCGCCCGGCGCATTCGCTCCGACTGGCAGGCCAAGTACGGGCATCCCGTGTATGCGCTGGAGACCTTCGTGGACCGCTCGCGGTTCAAGGGCACGTGCTACCGGGCCGCCAACTGGCTGCGGCTGGGCCAGACCCGAGGCCGCACCCGCAACGACCGGGCACACCGCATCCGCGCCGCGGTCAAGGACGTCTACTTCTATCCCCTCAGCCCGGACTTCCGACGGGAGTTATGCACACCCGCCGGCTCCCGAACCGAAGGGAGGGCGGGCAGGTGATGACGCGCCAAGAGGCGGAGGCGATCTACGACGCCGGCAAGGAAACGGTCGTGCGCGTGCTACTGGAGTTGTCCCGCAAAGTGGATCAACTCACGGTCGACTTCGCCGCCTTGAAAGCCGAAAACGCCGCGCTGCGCGAGCGGGTGCAAACGCTGGAAGAGCAAGTCGCCAAGGACTCCCACAACAGCCACAAGCCGCCGTCTTCCGATGGGCTCTCCAAGCCCAAACCGAAGAGCCTGCGCCCGAAAAGCGAACGACCCACGGGCGGGCAGCCGGGCCATCCGGGGCACACGCTGCGCAGGGTCGAGAAGCCCGACCGCACGGTGCGGCATGCGGTCAAGCGGTGCGCGAGCTGCGGCCGGGCCTTGGAACGACAGGAGCCGGACCGTGTCGAGCGTCGCCAGGTATTCGACTTGCCCGAACCGAAACTGGAGGTCACCGAGCATCAGGGCGAAGTCAAAACGTGCGCGTGCGGCTGCGTCAACCGCGCCACGTTCCCGCCCGAGGCCGCCGCCCCCGTGCAGTACGGGCCGCGCGTCAAGAGCGTGGGCGTGTATCTGGGCGAGTACCAACTGCTGCCCTTCGACCGGCTCGCCGAGATCATGCGCGACCTCTTCGCCTGCGAGAGCTTCAGCGAGGGCACGCTCGCCAACTTCAAGGCCGACTGTTCCCGGCGGCTGGAACCGGTCGAGGCGGCGATCCGCGGCCTGGCAACCGCCGCCCCCGTGGCGGGCTTCGACGAGACCGGCGTGCGCGCCACCGGTTCATTGCACTGGCTGCACACGGTCTCGACGCGGCTGCTGACCTGGTACTACGCCCACAAGCGGCGCGGCGCCGAGGCCATGGACGCCGCCGGCATCCTCTCCGAGTACCGGGGCCGCGCGGTCCACGACTTCTGGAAGTCCTACTTCGACTACGCTTGCGACCACGCCCTGTGCAACGGCCATCTGCTGCGCGAACGGGTCTTCCTGTGGGAGGAGCAGTCGCAGAAGTGGGCCAAGGCGATGATCGACCACCTGCTGGCCATCAAGGAAACGGTCGCTACGGCCAGCGCGGCCGGCTTGATCGCCCTGCCGACCGCCGACCAGGAGCGGCTCCTCAAGGGCTACGAACGGATCGTTAAGGCCGGCTACGCGCAGAACCCGGCCGCGGAACCCGCCTCCGGCCCGAAACGCAGGGGCCGCCGCAAGCAGAGCAAGGCCCGCAACCTGCTCGACCGCTTCCGCGACTACCCCAACGAGATCCTCGCCTTCATGCGCGACTTCGCGGTTCCATTCGATAACAATCAGTCGGAGCGCGATCTGCGGATGATGAAGCTGCGCCAGAAAATCTCCGGCACCTTCCGTAGCTTCGAGGCCCTCATGAACTTCTGCCGCATCCGCGGCTATGTCTCCACCGCCCGCAAGAACGGCATCAATGCCTTGGAGGCTCTCCAACGCGTGTTCCTCGGCAACCCCTTCTTGCCCGCCGGCAACACCTCGTGATCTTTGCCCACACGCGGACGGCCCGCCATTCACTCTCAGGTAGCCGCCCGCCCTGGGGCGGCTACCTGAGCAGTTACGCCAGATGTATCGATTTGCATAAACCGATTATTAATCTGAATGAACTCAAGTCCGCATTGACATCGACAAATAGGGATGCCCTTTTTTTCTCGTGTCCACGTATAGTCTTTTTCGCCACATTTACCATTTGGGCATGTTGGCGCCCAAGGTCTTTTGCCGGGAAATATCTTGCTTAGGGCCTGTAAAGATATTACTTGCCTATTATGACA
>DYDC01000010.1 GCA_020718125.1 Methylacidiphilum sp.
CGTGGGGGCGAACGCCTCTGAGCAAGGAACTCTGCCGACGCTGGGACTGGCGCACCACGCCCCCGTTTGCCGGGCCGTGGCCCGCCCATGAAGGTTTCATCGGCTTCGACCACTCCGGCCAGTCGATCCCGGCCCGGTCGCACCATCGCCCGCCGCAGCTTGTGCAGCCAGTTTCAGGCGGTTCGATAACTGCCCAAACCAGGAATCCGCCGCACGCCCAAAGCACTGGCCCCCGACTTCTGATTGGTGACATGCCAGATCGCTTCACACCAAAGGCGCGGTGGTTTGCGCGCGTCGGCGAAGAGGGTTCCCGCAGTGACCGTGAAGTCACAGCCGCAGTGAGCACAGCGGTGGAATGGCGGCGTCATGGACCCTGCCTCCGCGGCCTTACAGTCGGGACAGACAACGCCATCAGGCCGCCGCAACCGCGCCAGGTAATCCCGGCGGGCCGGTTCGGTCGTGAACCAGTCGCGCAATTCCACCGCCGTTCGCGGGTAATCGGACATGCGGGGAAAACACTCAAGTTCTCAATGCTCTTCATGGAATGACTCCTGTCGTTCGTTTGCGGCGATGATACCCGACCGGGTCGAAGAAACGCCCGTCCCGGGTTTTCTCCGCATCCTGTTGTGCCGGGCGTTGACAGGATGCGCCGCTGTTCGTAGTTTAGCGCCCAAAGGAGACACTATGACTAAAGCCGCAACGAGTAGTCGCAAATCAAAAGGCCGTGGCGATCAGAAGCGGGATCCGCTTGTTCAATCAGCCGTCAAGCTCATAGACAAGGCTGCGTCATTGTTAAAGGAGGGTGTGATCACCGGCGCGGACAAGACCGCCGGGGCGCGTCACGCAATGAAGCTGAAAGCCTCGTCGCTGGTCAACAAGGCTTCAGCCCAGCTTCAGGAGGCGATTGCGGAAGGCGCCACCGCTCTCCGCAAGGGATTGAAGAAACTCTGAGGCGGGCGTTTCCGCTTTCGGCGGGGCCGTTCACATGCCGCCGCTTCGCCAGATGGCAAAGGCGAGGCGGAGGGCCATGGCGCCTCCGATGACGAGGCCGGCAATCCCGAGCAGTGGCAGGGGGTGCCACAAGGGATCGGGATGCGCGAGGATCAGGACGCTCGAGCAGATCAAGATCGCCGCCGCCAGGATCGCTTCGGCCAGACGGTTGCTGATGTGGTTCAGCGTGCTCCGCAACGGCTCGAACCCTTTGGGATCGAAACGGTGCTGGAGCGGGATGTGGAACCGGCCGCTCCGGACTCGCTCATACAGTTCCCGTGCCTCCTGTGGAAAGTCTCTCAGAAAATCCGCGGTCTCACCGAAGGAGACATAGAGGTTCTTGAGGATCTGCCGATAATCCAATTTCCCTTCGATGACCTTCATCGCGTAGGGTTCGCCGAACTGGACGAAATTCAGGTTGGGATCGAGCTCCCTGCCGCTGGCTTCCGCCTGGGTCAGTGCCTTGACGCCCAGGTAGAAGTCGGCCTTCATGCGCAGCTTGTGGTTGATGAGCCGGTCCAGGAGACGGTTCAGGACGAAACCAAGTTTCAAATCCTTGAGGGGGCAATCCAGATACTGCTGGGCGAAAGCTTCCACATCGGCTTCCAGCAGTCGAGGCTCGTCCACATACCCTTCCTCCGACATGTGGAGCAGCGCGCGGCTCACCAGCCGCGCGTCCTTCTCGACCAGCCCGACGACCATGTCCGCAATGTTCTCGCGGAACGGCACGCTCAGCGTGCCCATCATGCCGTAGTCAAAGAGCACCAGCACGCCCGGCGGCAGGATCGTGGCGTTGCCGGGATGCGGATCGCCGTGGAAAAAACCATGCGTGAACACCTGCTGGAAGATCAGCCGTGAGATGCGCTCGGCGAGACGGACCGGATCCACCCCCTGCGCGCGCAACTGCTCCGGGTCGTCCAGCCGACAACCCGACAGATACTCCATCGTCAGCACCGACCCGGTCGAAAACTCGCGGTAAACGCGCGGCACGCGGATCCAACGGTTGCCCTTGAACTGCTTCGCGAAGCGCTCCATGTTGCGCGCTTCGCTGGTGAAATCCATCTCCAGTTCGATGGTTTTCGCAAACTCCCGCGCGATCCCCACCGGGTTCAGCACCGCGATTTCCTCGACATGCGTTTCAAGAAAGTGCGCCACGTCCTGCAGGATGGCCACGTCTATCTCGATGACCTTCGTGATGTCGGGACGCTGCACCTTGACGGCGGCCTCGGCGCCGTCCAGCAACGTCGCCCGATGCACTTGGGCCATCGAGGCCGCCGCGACGGGTTTCTCGTCGAACGTCTTGAAGACCTCCCCCAGAGGCCGGCCCAGTTCCCGCTCGACGATCTTCAGCGCCTCCGCTCCGGGAAAAGGCGGCACTTCATCCTGCAGCTTCCGGAACTCCTCGCACAACGCCTCGTCAAAAACATCCCGCCGCGAACTGAGGATCTGGCCGAACTTGACGAACGTCGGGCCTAGCTCCTCCAGCGCCATCCGGAAACGCTCCGCCTTCGGCTTGCGATGAAGCGCCTCGTTCTTGGGATGCAACTGGCGGTCGGCAATCTCGAGCACCCGCTGGAGGTGGACAAACTTCAGCAGGTCCACGAACCCATACTTGAAGAACGTCAGGAAAATCTGCCGGTAACGCGGCAGATGCTGATACGTCTCGACCGCATTCATGACGTTCTTGAAGAACATGATCGTATTTTGCGCCAAGGGTGATTTTGTGGCGAGATTAAACTCGCCGCAGTGGGTCAATTTCGCAACACGGCAATCGGCGCAGCCGCCGCAAGGACGCCCGCGACCATGTCCGCCAACTGCGATGAGGACATCCATTCAGCGTGCCGCCAAGTCTCGTCGCTGAACCCGCCTCCCTTGCCATCACCGGGGGCGTTTGCTACTGTCGCCTTCCATGAATTGCCTTGTCACCGGTGGCGCCGGGTTCATCGGATCCCACCTGTCTGCACGGTTGCTGCGCGAGGGCCATCGCGTGGTCATCGTGGACGACCTCAACGATTTCTACGAGCCGGGCATCAAGGAACGCAACGTGGCGCGGCTCCAACCCGCCGACCGCATCGCGCTGCACCAGCTCGACATCACGGACAAGCCGGCGCTGGACCGCGTCTTTGCGGCGGAGAAGTTTGATGCCATCGTGCATCTGGCGGCGCGGGCGGGCGTGCGGCCGAGCATCCAGCAACCGCTGCTCTACGTGCAAACCAACATTGCCGGCACGATGAACCTGCTGGAATGCGCGCGGGCGGCGGGCATCCGGAAGTTCGTGTTCGCCTCGTCGTCGTCGGTCTATGGCGTCAACTCGAAAGTGCCGTTCAGCGAGAGCGACCCGATCTTCAAGCCCATCTCGCCCTACGCCGCCACGAAGCTGGCCGGCGAGGCGATCTGCCACAGCTATCATCATCTCTACGGCATGGACATGACCTGCCTGCGGTTCTTCACCGTCTATGGCCCGTCGCAGCGGCCCGACCTGGCGATCCACAAGTTCGCGCGGCTCATCGCGGCGGGGAAACCGATCCAGGTCTATGGCGACGGCACAACGCGGCGGGATTACACGTTCATTGACGACATCGTGGAGGGCATCCTGGCGTGCATCCGCGGGAAGTTCGGCTGCGAGATCTTCAACCTGGGCAACAGCAACACGGTCGAGCTGCGTTACCTGATCGAGCTGCTGGAGAGCGCGCTGGGCAGGAAGGCAACCATTGACCGCCAGCCGGAGCAGCCGGGCGATGTGCCGGTCACTTTTGCCGACATCGCGAAAGCGCGCCGGATGCTCGGCTACGACCCGCAAACAAAAATCGAGCAGGGCATCCCGAAATTTGTCGAATGGTTCCGACAACAGGCATGAAATCCGAAATCCGAATATCGAAATCCGAAACAAACCCGAAGGCGGCAATGAAAAAACACGGGGACGCACCCGGTAAGTTTCCGGGTTTCCTTTTTGACTATTCGAGTTTGTTTCGGATTTCGGATTTCGGATTTCGAGTTTCCAAATGAAACGCTCCCGCGTCATCCAGCTTCTGTGCGACCTCGTCGCCATCCCCAGCGTCAACCCGCAGGGCGACGCGGGCACGTTGCACACGGGCGAGGCGGAGATTGCCGCGTTCGTGGCGCAGCGGCTGCGGCGAATGGGCGCGGACGTGGAGCTTCAATATGTCGAGCCGAAGCGGCCGACGGTGATCGGCAAGCTGGCGGCGCGGGGCCGGGCGAAGCGGGCGGTGGCGTTCGCGCCGCACACCGACACGGTGAGCGTGGCGGGCATGGTCATCGAGCCGTTCAAGCCGGTCATCCGCGGCGACAGGCTCCACGGTCGCGGCTCGGCGGACACGAAAGGGTCGCTGGCGGCGTTCCTCTGCGCGATGGAACGGCTGGCGCGGTCCCGCGCGGCGCGGGAGCACGACATCTACATGATCGCGCTGATGGGCGAGGAGAGCGGCAACGACGGGGCGAAGTTCCTGATGCGCCACAAGTGGCCGAAGCTGTTCGGCAGGCTGGATTTCGCCATCGTGGGCGAGCCGACGGAATTGCAGATCGTCAACGCGCACAAAGGCTCGCTCTGGTTCCGCGCCACGACGCGCGGGCGGGCCTGCCACGGCGCGATGCCGGAGCGCGGCGAGAATGCGATCACGAAGATGACGCGGATCATCGGATGCCTGGAGCGCGATTTCGTGCCGCGGCTGGCGCGGCGGCAGCATCCGGTGCTGGGCCGCGCGACGACGAACATCGGCACGATCCGCGGCGGGTCGAAGGTGAACATCGTGCCCGACCTCTGCGCGATGGAGGTGGATCTGCGCACGCTGCCGGGCGACAACCACGCGGCGTTGCTCCGGAAGCTGCGCGCGATGCCGGGCCGGCCGGAGGTCGAGGTGATGACGGACTGCGCGGGGTTGCAGACGCCGGCGGAGAATCCGTTTGTGCGCCGGCTCGCCACAGCGGGAGCCGGCCGGTGCGTGGGGGCGCCGTGGTTCTGCGACGCGGCGGTGTTTGCGGAGCGCGGCGTGGCGGCGGTGGCGTTCGGGCCGGGCAGCATCCGGCAGGGCCACACGAAGGACGAGTTCACAAGCGTCTCGCAAGTGGAGCGGTGCGAGGCTATCATCAGCCGGTTTTTGGAGAATCTGCCGTGAAAACGCTGGTCATTGTCCCAACCTACAACGAGCGCGAGAACCTCGCGCGGCTGGTGGAGGCCGCGCTGGAGGCGACGCCGGATGTGGAGTTGCTCATTGTGGACGACAACTCGCCGGACGGCACGGGCCAGATCGCCGACGAGATCGCGGCGAAGAACCCGCGCGTCCACGTCATGCACCGGGCGGGCAAGCTGGGCCTCGGCACGGCCTACATCGCCGGGTTCCGCTGGGGGCTGGAGCGCGACTACGAGGCGATGATGGAGATGGACTGCGATTTCAGCCACGACCCGCGCGAGCTGCCGAACTTCATCGCGGCGGCGAAGGACGCGGACGTGGTGATCGGCTCGCGTTACAGGAACGGCGTGCGGGTGGTGGACTGGCCGATGCAGCGGCTGTTGCTGAGCTTCGGCGCGTCGAAGTATGTGTGGCTGGTGACGGGGATGCCGATCAGTGACCCGACGGGCGGGTTCAAGCTGTTCCGCCGCCACGTGCTGGAGGCGCTCGACCTCGGCCGCGTGCACTCGGAGGGCTACAGCTTCCAGATCGAGATGAACTACCGCTGCTGGATGAACGGCTACCGGATCGCGGAACTGCCGATCACGTTCGTGGACCGGCGCGCGGGAGCGTCGAAGATTTCGCGCAAGATCGTGTGGGAGGCGCTGTGGATGGTGTGGCGGCTGACGGTCTCGCACGGGTTCCGGCGCTGGCCACGCCGGCGGGCGACGGCATGAACGCGCCTCCGACGATCAGCGTGGTGGTCCCGCACAAGCCGGGCTTGGAGGAGGTGCGCGTGCTGAAGGCGCTGGAGCCGGTGGATTACCCGCGCGCCCGCTACGAGGTCATCGTGGCGGAGGGCTATCATCCGAGCAAGCAGCGCAACCAGGCGGTGGCGCAGGCGCGCGGCGAGATCATCATGTTCTTCGATGACGACGTGCGGCCGGACGCGAAAATTTTCCGGCGGGTCGTGGCGGGCTTCGAGACGTTCCCGCAGGCGGCGGTGGTGGGCGGGCCGAGCGTGATTCCGCCGACGGACAATTTCTGGCAGCAATGTTTCGCGCGGGTGTTCCGGTCGCGGGTGACGATGGGCCGGAGCATTGCGCGCTACGAGTCCATGGGCGAACGGCGCGCGACCAGCGAAAGCGAGTTGATCCTCTGCAACCTGGCGATGCGGCGGGAGGTGTTTGCGAAAGTGGGCGGGTTCGACGAGCGGCTCTGGCCAAACGAGGAGAACGAGTTGTTCGACCGGCTGCGGGCCAACGGGTATGATCTGGTTTATGATCCGCAGGTGATCGTGTATCGCAGCCACCGGCCGAACCTCGCCGCGTTCATCCGGCAGGTGTCCGGCTACGGGCGCGGGCGGATGGGGCAGACGTTGATCCGGCCAAGCCTGACCTGCATGGTCCGCATGACGCCGGCGGCGTTCGTGCTCTACCTGCTGAGCCTGCTGGCGTGGCACCCGTGGTGGTATCTGCTGCCGCTGGCGCCTTACGCGGCGCTGATCGGCGCGGCCTCGGCGTGGCACGCCATCCATAACCGCACGTTGGCGGGCGGGCTGATGTCGTTGTGGCTGCTGCCGCTGGCGCACGTCTCGTATGGCTGCGGGCTGCTGAGCGGGCTGACGCATCACCTGGGCCAGCATCTGGAACCGCCCGGCGCGAAGGTGGAGTTGCGCGTGGCCAAGGCCTTGGGCGCGACTGAGGTATGAAAAGCGCGATGCGAACATTTTGGAGCGCGGGGGCTGTCCTGGTGATCGCCACGGTGAGCACCAATGTGGCCGCCTACATCCTTCAGGCAGTGCTGGCGCGCTGGCTCTCCGACGATGATTTCGGCGCCTTGAAGTGGGGCTATGACTGGATCAGTTACGTGCTGACACCGGTGCTGGCTTTGCAGCTCGCGATGACACGCTACGCGGCGGTGTTCCACGCGCAAGAGGACGCCGATGCGGTGGCGGCGCTGGCGTGGCGGGCGACGCGGCGGCTGGCGTGGTATGCCGGGGCGTTTGTGGTGTTCGTGGCGGCGGCGCATTCCTGGCTGGTGATGGGATTTCGTTTGGAGCAGAAACCGGCGCTCTTGTGGGTGGCGGCCGGGCTGGTGGTGATCCAACTGGCCGGTCCCGTGACGGGTTCGCTGTTGCAGGGCCTGCAACGGTTCAAGTGGCTGGCGGCGGTGTATCTGGTGCAGGGGTGGGGGCGGGTCGTCTTCGGGCTGGCGCTGGCCGCGGCGGGGTTTGGCGCGGTGGGGGTGATGTCGGGGTTGTTGCTGGCGATGGTGGCGGGCACGGCGCTGTCGTTGTGGGCGCTGCGGTGCTTCTGGCATCATCGCAAGGCCGACCACTCGGTGCTCGATACGCGGCCGGTCTATAACTACTTCTGGCCGGCGCTGGTGGTCAGTTTCAGCATGGCCACCATCGGCGTGGTGGACATGAGCTACGTGCGCCACTACTTCGAGCCGGAGATTTCAGGGCAATACAGCAAGGCCAAGATCGTCGCCCAGGTGTTCGTCTTCCTGGTTCAGCCGCTGTCCACCGTGCTTTTCCCGAGGGCTGCCGGGGACACAACGCTGGGCGCCGGCGAAACCCGGCGCCTGCTCTGGCACGCGCTGGGCGTCACGGGGGCCATCGGCCTGGTGGCGGGCGTCACGTGCACGTTGTGGCCGTGGCTGCCGGTGCGCCTGCTGACGGGGCCGGGAAACACGCTGGCGGAAACGATCGTGGCGCCGTTTGTGTGGGCGCTGGTGCCGCTTGGACTGGCGGTGCTGCCGATGCAGTTTTTTCTGGCGCGGGCGGAGTTCCGGCGGTTGCTGCCGCCGATGGGGTTGCTGGTGGTGGCGTATCCGGCCGGCCTGTGGCTGGCCCTAAAGTGCTGGCCGTATCCGATGGCGCCGGAGATCCGCCTGATGGCGGTGCTGGGGGTCACGGCCGCGGCGGGACTGGCGGCGTTGGGAACCTCGGTCTGGAGCCTGTGGCATGTCGAACGCTAACCCCCAACTCAGCGTCATCCTGCCGGCCTTCAAGGAAGGCGCGCACATCTTCGACAACATCGGCAAGGTGCGAGCGCAGTTTGCGGGGAAGTTCTCCTTCGAGATCGTCGCGGTGGACGACGGCAGCCCGGACAACACGTTTGCGGAGATCCAGCGCGCGGCGCAACAGTGGCCGGAGGTGCGGGCGGTGCGGCTCAAGCACAACGCCGGCAAGGGCGAGGCGCTCAAGCGCGGCTTCAAGGCGGCGCGCGGCGAACGGGTCGCCTTCCTCGACGCCGACCTCGACATCCCGCCGTCGCAGGTCGAGGCGCTGATGGCCGGGATGGACCGGGCCGGCGTGGACGTGGTGATCGGCTCGAAACGGCACCCGCAGTCGGACGTTGACTACCCGTGGCACCGGCGGATCGTCAGCGGGGTTTACTACCTGCTGATCAAGCTGATGTTCGGCCTGCCGTTGCGGGACACGCAGACCGGCGTGAAGCTCTTCAAGCGCGCCGCGCTGGCGGATTGTTTCCCGCGCATCCTGGTGAAGGCGTTCGCGTTCGACATCGAGCTGCTGGCGGTGCTGCACGCGCGCGGCTACTCGATCGCGGACGCGCCGGTGGTGATCGAGTTTCGCGGGCAGCTCGGGATGTTCCGGCCGCGGGCCGTCTGGGACATTTTCACGTCCACGCTGTCGGTGTTCTACCGGATGAGGTTGTTGCGATACTACGACGCCTATCAGCCAAAAACGGCGCCGGAGCCGCCCCCTCGGGTCAGCATCGTCGTCGCGGTCAAGAGCGACAACCCGCATCTCCGGCAGTGCATCGAACATTGCCTCGGCCTGGAATACGACGACTTCGAGATCGTGGTGCTGCCGGACGACCCGTTCACCTGCGACGACCCGCGCGTGCGGATCATCACGACCGGCCCGATGCGGCCCGCCGAGAAACGCAACCTCGGCTTCCGCAAGGCCACCGGCAGCATCATCGCGTTCCTCGACGACGACGCGTATCCGGATTTCCACTGGCTGGAAGAGGCGGTCGGCAACTTCACCCGCCCGGAAGTCGGCGCGGTGGGCGGCCCCGGCGTGACGCCGCCGGACGACCCGCTCCTGGCCAAGGTCAGCGGACACATTTACGAGGCGTGGATCGTCAGCGGGCATTACCGCTACCGCTACGTCGTGGACCGGATGAGGGAGGTGGACGATTTTCCGAGCTGCAACCTGATCGTGCGCAAGGAGACGCTGGAGAAGATCGGCGGCTTCGGCACCAACTTCTGGCCGGGCGAGGACACCGAGATGTGCCTGCAAATCACCAAGACGCTCGGCCAGAAAATCATCTACGACCCGCGCGTGGAGGTCTATCATCACCGCCGACCGTCGCTGGTCCGGCACATCCAGCAACTGGCCAACTACGGCCTGCACCGCGGCTACTTCGCCAAGAAATTCCCGCAAACTTCGTTGCGGCTGGCGTATTTCCTGCCGAGCGCCGTCAGCCTGTGGCTGCTGCTCGGCTGGCTGACACTGTGGCTGCCCGCGCCGTGGGTCGGCTGGCTCTGGATCGTGACGACAGCGGGCTATCTGTTGCTGGCGGCGGCGTCCAGTGTCTCCACCAACCCGATTTTGTTTTTGCTCACGTTTGCGGGTATTGTCGCCTCGCACCTGGCCTACGGACTGAGTTTCATCCGCGGGCTGCTGACGACAAAGATGGATCACTGATGAAGATTTGGATCGGCTATCCACCGCTGCCCGACCCCAAGGGCGTCCCGTTGATTTCCCAGAACCGCCAGTTCCAGTGGTTCAACGACCCCACCTTCATCTACCCGGTCATCCCCGCCTACGCCGCCACGGTGCTCAAGCGCGCCGGCTACGACACGCTCTGGGAGGACGGCGTCGCCCAGCGCGACTCGGTCGAGGCCTACGAGAAACGCTTCGCGGACGCCGCGCCGGACGTGGTCGCGTTCGAGGTCAAGACGCCGGTCGTCAAGCGCGTGTGGAAGGCGATTGACCGGATGAAGGCGCTCCGGCCACAGACGAAGTTCGTGCTCATGGGCGACCACATCACCGCGCTGCCGGAGGAATCGCTCATCGAGTGCGACGTGGACTACTGCCTCACCGGCGGCGATTTCGATTTCTCGCTGCTGAACCTCGTCGGCCACCTGTCGAAAGGCGACCCGCTGGAGCCGGGCGTCTATTTCTGGCGCGACAACGCCGCGCGCGCCGGGGCGCGACAGTTTCGCGGACGATCCACCGAGATGGAGCTGTGGGAAAAGGCGCAGGCGGCGCGAGAGAAAGGCGCGCCGTGGGTGGACGGCATGGTCTGCACCGGCGCGTTCGGGCCGTTGAAACACGACCTCACCGGCCTGCCGATGATTGACCGCGAGATGTCGAAGTGGAAGCTCTACGCCTACGACAATGGCAACTTCAAATACCTGCCCGGCGCCTACACGATGGTCGGCCGCGACTGCTGGTGGGGCCGGTGCTCGTTCTGCTCGTGGACCACGACGTTCACCAACTTCCGCTCCCAGACGCCGAAGCAGCTTCTCGCCGAGGTCGAACACCTCGTCGGCCTCGGCGTGCGCGAGATCTTCGACGACAGCGGCACGTTCCCCGCCGGCAAGTGGCTGCGCGAGTTCTGCACGGGCATGGTCGAGCGCGGCCTCCACAAGAAGGTCGTCATGGGCTGCAACATGATTCCCGGCGTGCTCGACCAGGAGCACTACGACCTCATGGGCAAGGCCAACTTCCGCTTCGTGCTCTACGGCCTCGAGTCCGCCACGCAGTCCACGCTCGACCGCATCCACAAACTCGGCCGCGCCGACAAGCTGGAGGAATCCATGCGCCGCGCCAAGAAAGCCGGTCTGGAGCCGCACGTCACCTGCATGGTCGGCTACCCGTGGGAGAGCGAGGAAGAGGCGCTGCGCACCATCAACCTCACCAAATCGCTTTTCCAAAAGGGCTGCATCGAGACGTTGCAGGCCACCGTCGTCATGCCGTATCCCGGCACGCCATTGTTCGCCGACTGCATGAGACAGGGCCTGCTGCGCACGCTCGACTGGGACGAATACGACATGCGCATCCCGATCATGAAGTGCCCCATGACCGACCAGCGCCTGCTGGAGATCACGCAGGGCATCTACACGAGCTTCCTGACGCCGAAATACGTCCTGCGCAAACTCGCCAGCCTCCGCTCCTGGGACGACATCAAGTTCGCCACCCGCGCTGGCGTGAAAGTCCTCGGCCACCTCGCCGACTTCAACTTCCTCGGCATCGGCTCCAAACAGCGCAAGAAGGCGATGGAGCAGAACAAGCAGCACTAGCCGTCATCGTCCACCGAACCGGCGATTGTCCGTTCAGGGAACTTCTCCCGCTGCCGCCAACGCGCGCGCTAACAGATCGTCGCTGATACGAAAGCTGTGCCTCTGCCTCAGTTCCGTCAGAATGGGTTTGACCGCTGGAACAAGCCCGGCCCCTTTCGCTCGCAGCAGAATGCCCAGTGTGCCAATCGGCTTCAACCCAAGATGCCCGGCAATCTCGCGACCGTCGCTTTCGTCCATCAACAATCCAGCCGCCCCGATCTCCAACGCAAGGGCGATGGCTTGAGACTCCCCCTCATCCAGCAGCGAACGCAGCCAGCCGTCCAACGGTGTCGCGGCCGGCGTCTTCACTTGCATCCAACCGTCCACGACCGCCTGCCCCGCCTCCGCCGCGCCCGGCAATGAGGGCTGCGCTTGGGTGACTTCCTGAAAGACCTTGGTGGGAACAACAACACTGCCGTAGAGATGCCGCAACAGATAGAAACGGCCCGCTGCCGCGAGGAAGATCAGCGGCGAAGCATCACTGACGACCAGTGGCATGGGTGAGGTCCGCGCTTAGATCGCTCTCCGTGTAGTGCATCGGCACGCCGCGCCGCGCCAGCACCTGGTTCAACTCCCACCGCGAAAGACCGGCCATCTCCGCCGCCTTGCCAAGGCCGAGAATCTGCTGGGCATACAGCGCCACAGCCAGCTCCAGCCTCAACCGCGCCTGCACCTCCGGCGCCGGCAAGTGCATTGCCTCGGTCACTTCGCCCGGTATTTCCAACGTTACGTTCACGCCGCAACGATAGGTGACAAGCCGGCCTTTTTCAATGCAACTCTTTACGCCGTTGCCCTCAACCATCCGTCTCCGCACGCCCCTTCCTCGGCTCAGCGCGCCGCACCCACCGCCACCCAAAACCGCAGCGGTCACGAGGCATCGCCTTACTTGGCCGCAGGCTGCAACAAGTTCAATTGCCGAATGCTGGCCGGCAGGACTGCGAAGTGAGGATCCTTGTGAACCAGCGTAAGGTCGTTGGCGTGTGCAGTCGCCGCGATGAGAGTGTCGGCAAATGGGAAATAACCCGCGGCTTTGATCTCCAGCTCCCCTTGCAGAACCCGCTCGTCCGGCCAGAGCGTGGCCAGAGGCAACGCGCGGGCGTCGGTCATCTGCGCTCGGATGTCTGCCTCGGACAGCCCCAACGCCTTCAACCGTCCGTGAACCTCCACCCACGTCGCGAAGCTCACCGCCGCCTCTCCCGGCCGGTCGAAAATCAACGACTCCACCGCTTCCGCCTCGGCTTCATCCAGCAAGAAAGCGAGCAGCGCGGTCGAATCCAGCAGCCACGTCACAACCGGCCCTCCCGGCGGTCATTCTCCATCTCACGCCGTCGCTCTTCGACCTCCGCTTGATTGCGCCGTTCGGCGGGCAGCTTCCAAGCGCGTGCGCGCGCCCGAATCCGGCTGGCAAGTTCGCGGGACACCGGGAGGGGTTCGGCCACCAGCTTGCCGCCCGACAATTGCCAGTCCAGTTCCATCCCCTCGCGCAGACCGAGCGCGCGGAAAATGTCATCCGGTATCCGAACCAGTTTGCCCGATCTCACTGCCGTCTTCATGCTCCGAACGTGCCACAAGCCGCAAGATCAACCAAGCTTGAAAAATCCCCGGCAGTTACTTGCCGCCTCCCGCTTGCCACTTGCCAGCCCGCCGCATCCCTCCATCACTCCACGACTCCAATACTCCAATCCCCCGCTTCCTCTCCGTCCATTCCTCGGCGCACAACGCCCACCGCCGTCCGAAAGCCACGGTTGGACATTCAGATCCCAAGACCGTGGGAATCCCGATACCGGCTGAAGGAAATGCCGGGGCGGGACGTTCGTCCCGCACTTGCGGGATTACCAACCCCGCCCCGGCGCCGCGTCTTCACTCCGCGTAGGACAGACGCTCCTGTCTGTCCTCCACGACGGCTGGCGGGGTGCTCATGGCCTGCGTGGGGATGCTTAACCCCCACGTGCCGGGCATCACGGGCCACTTGATCGCGTGCAGCGTCACGCGCGCGCCCGCCTCGATGGTCATCGCCAAGCTGATGCTGCCGGAAATCGAAACGCCGGAGACGCCCGGCAACACGCGCATCGAAATCCCGCGCGTCAGCGTCAACGCCGTGGACGCGCTGGCAGTCGGCACAGCCGACGGCCCGAAGCTGGCGCTCAACATTGGCGCGATGCTGATCGCGTTCCTGGCCATCGTGGCGATGGTGAACTGGGGCTTGAAGTGGATCGGCGCACACGTCTTTCACGCGTCCTTGAGCCTCCAGCCAATCTTCGGCCGGGTGTTTGCGCCGCTGGCGTGGATCATGGGCGTGCCGGCGCAGGATGTGACCCGCGTCGGGAGTTTGCCCGGCCAGAAGCTGACCTTGAACGAATTTGTCGCCTACACCCACATGAGCCAGCGGATTGCGCAGGACAGCGCGTGGCTGACCGAGCGCGGGCGGCTCATCGCCTCCTCCACGCCGTGCGGCTTCGCCAACTTCGGCAGCGTCGGCATCACCATCGGCGGCTACAACGGGCTGGCGCCGGAGTGCCGGAGTGATCTCTCACACATCGCGTTGCGCGCTCATCGGCGGCACGCACACCACCCGCATGGCGGCCTGCATCGCGGGAATGTTGCTCCGACGCGAAGTTTCGGCGGGCGCGGCGACTGCGGAAGGGCAGGTGTTGCGTTCAACGGCCGACGGCTTCGAGGCGCCGGAGCGCGCGGCGGACTTCGGGGTTATTGGGATCGAGGTGGGCGGCCTGTTGATAGAGGTCGCGCGCGGCGTTGAGCTGGCCGCGCAGTTCGAGCATCAAGCCGAGGTTGTAGGGGATCAGGACGTTGTATTTGTCGAGCTGGTAGGCCCGCATCCAGGCGTTGTAGGTGTCGTTGGTGCGGCCGACCTGGTAGTAGGCGACGCCGAGGTTGAGCCACGCCAGCGCATGGGAGGGCTGCCCGGCGACGGCAAGCTCGAACTCGCGGACGGCCTCGGCGGGCTGGCGCTGGCCCAACAGGGCGTTGCCGCGCAGCACGGCGCGGTCCGCTTCGTCGAGCAGCTTGCCCTCTGTGCCGGGCGCGCCGGGCGTCGGCGTGAGTTTTTGCCGGATCAGCACGGCATAGTTGCCGGGCTGCCCCGGCCACCAGTGGCTCAACATCAGGGCGACGATGACAAACCCGGTTGCGCCCGCAACCGCCAGCAGGAGGCGGATCGGCGCATGGCGGCCGGCTGGCGGCGGGTCGTTTGCCACGGGGGCTGATTTCGCTTCGGTTGGCATCGGCGTCTTTGTAACGCCCCGGCACGCCGGACGGAACTCAAAACTTGCGCGCCATTGCCCGCTGTCGGCTCGCGGGATGCCGGCGTCGCGCTATTTCCTCCGCGCCGGCACAACCTTCAGCGGCACCTGCCTGCCCTCGCGCTGCACGACGATCTCGACCGGCTGGCCGATCTTCGCCCACTCCAGCGCGCAGGTGTAGTCGTGGATGTTGCGGATGTCCTTCGCGCCGAACTTCACGATCACGTCGCCCGCCTTCAGCCCGCCTTTCTCCGCCGGGCTGCCGCCGCGCACACCGCCGAGCTTCACGCCGGGCTGGCTGCCCTCGGTGTAGTCGGGAATCGTGCCAAGATAGGCCCGCAAGACCTCGCGGCCCAGTTCGGCCGCCGACCCCGTCACTTTCTCGTGGCGCGGACGTTCGGCACGCGTGGCGAGGTCCTCGACAATGCGCCGGACCAGTTCCAGCACGTCCGCCTCGCCGGCGGCGTTGATCCGGTCGGCGGTGTCGCTCGGCTTGTGATAGTCGTAGTGCGCGCCGGTGAAGAAGTTCAGCGACGGGATGCCCTTCTGGTAGAACACGATCGAGTCGGTCGGCAGGTAGGGGTCGTTGCAAAGCGCGGGGCCGAGCGGCAGCGACGCGGCGAGGCGCTCGACCATCGCCGGCCAGACCGCCGCCGAGCCGGCGCCCTGCACGGCGAGCCGGCCGTCGCGCAGGCGGCCGATCATATCCATGTTCACCATCGCGACGATGTTGGAGAGCGGCACGGGCGGGTTTTTCACGAACGCGGAGGAGCCGAGCGTGCCGATCTCCTCGCCGCTGAAGCAGACGAAGAGCACGTCGCGCCGCAACGATTTGGGCCGGCCGGCGAAATGCCGCGCCAGTTCCAGCACGCCGGTCGTGCCGCTGGCGTTGTCGTCCGCGCCGGGATGCACCGCCGGCAGGCCGTCGCCAAGCGAGTTGTCGCCGCCGAGGCCAAGATGGTCGTAGTGCGCGCCGACCACGACGACTTCGTTCACGCGGTTGGTCGCGCCGGCGCGGACCAGCGCGAAGACATTGCGGCTGGCGGCGGTCTCCTTCTTCAAATTCACGCGCAGTTTCACCTTCACGCCCGGCAACGCGAAGCCCGCCCGCGTCTCCAGCTTGTCGAGCGCGTCCTGCGCGGCCTTCATGTCCTTGCCGGCGGCGGCAAACATCTTCACGGCGAGCGAGCGCGATATCTGCGCGGCGACGATGCCGCTGTCGGCAAAGCTGCCGTCGCCTTTCCGCCCGGCGAACTGGTCGGTCGGCAGCGAACTCGGCCCGGTAAACGTCAGGAACGCCTTCGCGCCGCGTTCGCGCGCGAGCATCGCCTTCATCCGCAGCGGCGCGAAGTGACGCAGACGCTGCTTCTCTTTGTCCGGCGCGGACTCCGGCTGGAAGCGCAGCGCCAGCACGATCTTGTCCTTCACGTCCAGGCCCGCGAACGAATCGTAGCCCTCCGAGACGATGTTGTAGCCGACGAACACCACCTCGCCCCCGACCTCGCCGTTGGCCGAGAGCGCCAGCGGCGTGTAGTCCTTGTCAATCGCGCCGGCGACCTTCTCCGGGCCGAGCGTCGCCTCGAAGAGATTGCTCGCGCCGAGGCCGAGGCCGGACTGGAACGTGAACGGATGCCGCGCCGGCTTGAGACCGCTCGTCTTGAGACTCCGCTCGATGAACGCCGCGGCTTTCTCCTCGCCGGGCGAGGCAGTCTTGCGGCCTTCCAACGCGGGCGAGGCAAGGAACGTGATCGCCTTCAGGATGCGCGCCGGGTCGAAGCTTCTTTTGATTTCGGATTTCGGATTTCGGATTTCGGATTTTCCGAACGTCCACGGCTCGGTCCAGTCGGCGACGAAAAGCTGCGACTTGCCGGCGGCGCGTGTGGAGGCCCACATCAGCTTCGTGCCGTCGGGCGAGAACACCGGCAGGCCGTCGAAACCGTCCGTGTAAGTCAGCCTCGTCAGCAGCGCGCCGTCCGGCTCGATGGCGTAAAGCTCGAAGTTCGAGTGGCCGCCGTCCTTGTTCGAGCAAAACACGATCCACTTGCCGCCCGGATGGAAATACGGCGCCCAGCTCATCGCGCCGAGCTTGGTCACCTGCCGCTTGGTGGCGCCGTCCACGCCGACCATCGTGATCTCGGCCTGTTTGTCGTCGGGCGTGAAGTGCCGGTAGATGATCCACTTGCCGTCCGGCGAGAAGACCGGCCCGCCGTCGTAGCCGGGGTCGCGCGTGACGCGGCGCTGGTTCCTGCCGTCGGCGTCCATCACGTAGATCTCGCGGTCGCCGTCGCGGCTGGAACAGAAACAGATGAGCTTGCCGTCGGGCGAATAGCTCGCCTCCGCGTCGTAGCCCTTCGCGTCAGTGAGCCGGCGCGGGTCGCTGCCGTCGGGTTTGCAGTGGAAGATGTCGTAGGTGTCGTCGAAATCCCACTGGTGGCGCCTGCCGCGGGCGTTCTTCCGCGCCTCGATCTCCTCGCGCTGTTTCTTCAGCGCGTCCGGCTCAAGGTGCGTCGAGGCGTAGAGCACGCGTTTGCCGTCGGGCCGGAAGAACGCGCAGGCGGTCTTGCCCATGCCGGGGCTGACGCGATGCAGCGCGCCGTTGCGCAGGTCCATCGTGAATATCTGGTAGAACGGGTTTTCCGCCTCGCCCGGTTTCTGCGGCGGGCGCGCGCTTTGGAAGATGATCTGCCTGCCGTCGGGCGAGAAGTAACCCTCGCCGCTGCGCGAGCCGGCGAAGGTGAGCTGTTTGATGCGGCGCAGATGGCGCGCTTCGTTGTCGGCGTCGTTCGCAAAGACGAGCGCGCACCACAACGGCGTAACGGCTACAATCAGAAGTCGGCAAGACTGCATGAGAGGCAACTACTTAACCTCTTGCTGCCGCACGGGCAAGGGTTGACTCGCGCCTTTGGCAAGCTGCGGGTTGTTTCCGCGACGCGGGCGTCGGCGGCGGACAACTGGCCGCAATGGCGCGGTCCTCATCTCGATGGCACTGCTGACGCGAAATATCTTCCGATCACCTGGAGCGAAACGGAGAACATCGTCTGGAAAGTGAAGCCGCCGTGGCGTTCCGCCGCGACGCCCGCGGCAAGGTCAGCGCGTCGCCCGTGCCGGCCGATGGGAAGATTTTTGCGATCAATGAGGCTGGCGTGACGACGGTGCTGGCTGCAAAACCGGCGCTGGAAATCCTGGCCGCCAACACGCTGGACGCGGCGATGGTGATGGCGACGCCGGTGGTTGCCGGCAACCGCATTTACATCCGCGGCGCTTCCCACCTTTACCGCATCGGCAGGAAGAAGCAGGCGACGGAGGCTCGACCAAGGCCGCGGGGGTGGCCGCTGGCGGCGGGCGTGTTGCGGATTCTTGAACGGAGACTATATTCGCAGTCTTCCAAAGGACAGCGACGGAAGATTGAGATTTGATTCGGGTGGTTGCGCGTTCTTCAGAGGGGTTCCCCACCCCCGCATCCTTGACGTGCGCCACCCGAATCGTTTTTACGCCGGGCGCGGCCTTGCGAGGTGTCAATGTTGTCCCATGGTAAGCGCACCGGAAACGAAACTTGTGCGGGGCGACGAAATGACCTGCAACACCGCCGTCTCGCAAACACAGTCACACAAGCCTCCCGCAGCATTGGGCGGACAGGAGAATGATTATGGGCCGGATGTATGATGACATCACGCAGACCATCGGCCGGACGCCGTTGGTGCGACTGAACAAGGTCGCGCGCGGTCTCAATGCCGCCGTGCTGGTCAAGTGCGAGTTCTTCAACCCCCTTAGCTCGGTCAAAGACCGCGTCGGCGTCGCCATGATTGACGCCGCCGAGCGCGATGGCACGCTCAAGAAGGACACCGTCGTGATCGAGCCGACCAGCGGCAACACCGGCATCGCGCTGGCCTTTGTCTGCGCCGCGCGGGGCTACCGGCTCATGCTGACCATGCCGGAGACCCTGTCCATCGAGCGGCGCGTCCTGCTGCGGATGCTGGGGGCGGAGATCGTCCTGACGCCCGGCAAAGAGGGCATGCCCGGCGCGATCCGTTGCGCCGAGAAGCTCGTGAAGGAAACCCCGAACGCGTGGATGCCGCAGCAGTTCAACAACCCGGCAAACCCGGACATCCACCGCCGCACCACCGCCGTTGAGATCTGGGACGACACCGGCGGCAAGGCGGACTTTTTCGTCGCCGGCGTCGGCACGGGCGGCGCCATCACCGGCGTCGCCGAGGCCCTCAAGAAGAAGAAGCCTTCCTTCAAGGCCGTCGCCGTTGAGCCGGCGGATTCGCCGGTCATTTCGCAGGTCAAGGCGGGCCGGCCGCTGAAACCCGCGCCCCACAAGATCCAAGGCATTGGCGCGGGCTTCATCCCTCAGGTGCTGAACGTGCCGCTGATTGACGAGGTCATCAAGGTTTCCAACGACGACTCGTTCGCGATGGCACGCCGGCTCGCGCGCGAGGAGGGCATCCTCTGCGGCATCAGCAGCGGCGCCAACGTCTGGGCCGCCCTGCAACTCGCCGCGCGCCCCGAGAACGCTGGCAAGATGATCGTCACCCTCGCGCCGTCCACTGGCGAGCGTTACCTCTCCACCGCGCTGGCGGCCGAGGCCCGCGCCGAGGTTGGCGCGTAGGGGAACTGAAAGACTGGAGTATTGGAGTGATGGAGCAATGGGTATGGAGCGGGTCTAACCTTCCACCACTCCACCTCCGCATCATCACTTCAACAGCGGCCGGATTTGTTCCTCGAACTTCTCCTTCGGCACGAAACCGACGTGAGGCTCGCCGACCTTCTTGCCGTCCTTGTCGAAGATGAACGTCGTGGGGATCGCCTTGATGTTGCCCCAGGCCTTCACCGTGTCCTCGCCGACCACGAACACCGGATAGTTCATCCCGTTCTTCGCGTAAAACTCCTTCACTGGCTCCACGTCGTCATCCATTGACAGTCCCACCACGACAAGGCCCTTGTCGCCATAGGTCTTCTGCAACTCGATGAAACCGGGAATCTCCTGCCGGCAGGGCGGACACCACGTCGCCCAGAAATCCACGATGACCACCTTGCCTTTCAGCCCGGCGAGGCAGGCCTCCACATCAGCCTTCTTCAACGACTTGATCTCCGCAGCGGCCTTGGGCGTCGTCGGAGGCGCCGCCTCCGGCTTGGGGCCGCAGGCCGAGAGGAAGATGAGCAGGGCGAACGTCAGAGATGAGACTGTGCGGGTTGTCATGGGTTCCTTTGGTTGGGCGGAACATAGCGCGGGCCGGCCCTTGCGGCAAGCCCGTGTCGCTGAAGGTCGCGCCGGGACATGGGAAGCGAGATGTAACGAGTAATGCGCAAGAGAACAGACCCGCTGGTTACGCATTACGAATTCCACTAGCGGCACGCGGCTCTTCTGCTATAGTTCCCGCGCTTTTTCAGGGGAAACAACGCATGACCCATACAACCCGCACACCGCCGGGCGGCGGCAAGATTTCGATCCAGAACGCCGGGCTTTACGTGCCGGACAATCCCGTCGTCCCGTTCATCCGCGGCGACGGCACCGGGCCTGACATCTGGGCCGCCAGCGAGCGCGTGTTCGACGCGGCCGTGGCGAAGGCCTACGGCGGCCGGCGCAAGATCGCGTGGTTCGAGGTCTTCGCGGGCGAGACGGCGTTCAAGAAGTTCAACAACTGGCTGCCCGACGACACGGTCGAGACGTTCAAGGAATACCTCGTCGGCATCAAAGGCCCGCTCACCACGCCCGTCGGCAAAGGCATCCGCTCCCTCAACGTCGCGTTGCGCCAGATGCTCGATCTCTACGTCTGCCTGCGGCCCGTGCAGTGGTTCAAAGGCGTGCCCTCGCCAGTGAAACATCCCGAGAAGGTGAAGATGGTCATCTTCCGCGAGAACACCGAGGACATCTACGCCGGCATCGAATGGGCCGCCGAGTCGGCCGAGGCGAGGAAGGTCATCGAGTTCCTCCAGAAGGAAATGGGCGTGAAGAAAATCCGTTTCCCGGAAACCAGCGGCATCGGCATCAAGACCGTCTCCAGCGAAGGCAGCGAGCGGCTCATCCGCGCCGCCATCGAATACGCCATCGCCAACAAGCGCAAATCGGTCACGTTCGTCCACAAGGGCAACATCATGAAGTTTACCGAAGGCGCGTTCCGCGACTGGGGCTACGCACTGGCCAGGCGAGAATTTGGCGCGGCCGAGATTGACGGCGGCCCGTGGTGCAAACTGCCCGACGGCATCGTCATCAAGGACGCCATCGCCGACATCACGCTCCAGCAGGCGCTCACGCGCCCGGAGGACTTCGACGTCATCGCCACGCTCAATCTCAACGGCGATTACCTCAGCGACGCGCTCGCCGCGCAGGTCGGCGGCATCGGCATCGCCCCTGGCGGCAACATCAACTACATCACCGGCCACGCCATCTTCGAAGCCACCCACGGCACCGCGCCGAAATACGCCGGCAAAGACGTCGTCAACCCCGGTTCCGTCGTCCTCAGCGGCGAGATGATGCTGCGCTACATGGGCTGGACCGAGGCGGCCGACCTCATCCTCAAGGGCCTCGACGGCGCCATTGCCGCCAAGACCGTCACCTACGACTTCGCGCGGCTGATGGAAGGCGCAAAGGAGGTCAAGTGCAGCGAGTTCGGCAGCGCCATCATCGCAAAGATGTAGGGCTGGCGGTCCGACGGGCACACGGGCGCAACTTGACACACGCACCACGATCAAGTCCCGGAGGGACGGACGAGAATAGCCCGGCGCTTTAGCGCCGGGAACGCCGCCCGTGATGGCAGAGTCCCGCAGGGACGACAGAAGGCCGCGTTGCACGAGTCGGATTCTGCCGCCCCT
>DYDC01000264.1 GCA_020718125.1 Methylacidiphilum sp.
CGCCGCCTGGAGCCGGTTTTTCCTTCTCAGGAATCTCGGTGACGAGGCACTCGGTCGTCAGCAGGAGGCCGGCAATGGAGGCCGCGTTCTGCAACGCGAAGCGGGTGACCTTGGTCGGGTCCACGACGCCGCTCTTGTAGAGGTCCTCATACTCGAGGGTCTCGACGTTGTAGCCTTCGCTGCCTTTCCGCTTTTTGATCTCCTGCACGACGATGGAGCCTTCGACGCCGGCATTGTAAACCAGCATGCGGACCGGCTCTTCGAGGGAGCGCTTGACGATGTTGGCGCCGATCCGCTCGTCGCCTTCCAGCTTGAGCTTCTCGACGTCAGCCATCGAGCGGAGCAAGGCCACGCCGCCGCCGGGGACGATGCCCTCTTCGACGGCCGCGCGGGTCGCGTGGAGCGCGTCCTCGACGCGGGCCTTCTTCTCCTTCATCTCCGTCTCGGTCGCAGCACCGACGCGGACCACGGCGACGCCGCCCGCGAGCTTGGCCAGGCGTTCCTGGAGCTTCTCGCGGTCGTAATCGGAGGTGGTCTCTTCGATCTGCTTCTTGATCTGGCCGATGCGGCCCTGGACGTCGCCGCTCTTGCCGGCGCCCTCGACAATGGTGGTGTTTTCCTTGTCAATGATGATCTTCTTGGCCTTGCCGAGGTCGTCGAGGTTGACGTTCTCGAGCTTGATGCCGAGGTCTTCGCTGAGGAACTTGCCACCGGTAAGGATGGCGATGTCTTCCATCAGGGCCTTGCGGCGATCACCGAAGCCGGGGGCCTTGACGGCCGCGACCTGGATGGTGCCGCGCAGCTTGTTGACCACGAGCGTCGCGAGCGCTTCGCCCTCGACCTCTTCCGCGATGATCAGCAACGGCTTGCCGACCTTGGCGACCTTCTCCAGCAACGGGAGCATGTCCTTGAGGCTGCTGATCTTCTTCTCGTGGATGAGGATGTAGCAGTTCTCGAGCACGCACTCCATGGTCTCGGCGTCGGTGACGAAGTAGGGCGATGCGTAGCCCTTGTCGAACTGCATGCCTTCGACGACGTCGAGGGTGGTCTCGATGCTCTTGGCTTCCTCGACCGTGATGGAGCCGTCCTTGCCGACCTTGTCCATCGCGTCAGCGATGATCTCGCCGATGGTCTTGTCACCATTGGCGCTGATCGTCGCGACCTGTGCGATCTCGGTGCGGCTCTTGACTTCCTTGCTGAGCTTCTTCAGCGCGCCGACGGCGGCCTCGACCGCGAGGTCAATGCCGCGCTTCAGGGCCATGGGGTTGGAGCCGGCCGTGACGTTCTTGAGGCCCTCGCGATAGATCGCTTCGGCCAGAACGGTGGCGGTGGTGGTGCCGTCGCCGGCGACGTCGGACGTCTTGCTGGCGACCTCGCGCACCATCTGCGCGCCCATGTTCTCGTAAGGATCCTCCAACTCGATCTCCTTGGCGACGGTGACGCCGTCCTTGGTGATGAGCGGGGAGCCGTATTTCTTGTCGAGCACGACGTTGCGCCCGCGCGGGCCGAGCGTGACGGCCACGGCGCGCGAGAGTTTCCGGACGCCACGCAGCAGACTCTGGCGGGCGGCCTCTTCGAATAACAGTTGTTTAGCAGCCATTCTGAATTACTCCTTAGGTTGGGTTTCTGAAATCACTCGATGATGCCGAGAATGTCCTCTTCCTTGATCAGGAGGTGGGTCTCGTCGTCCAGTTTGATCTCCGTGCCGCCGTATTTCGGGATCAGCACGCGATCGCCCTTTTTGACTTCGAAGGCGACCTTCTTGCCGTTCTCGTCCACCCGGCCGGTGCCGAGCGCGATGATCTTGCCCTCCTGGGGCTTTTCCTTGGCGGTATCGGGGATGATGATCCCGCCCTTCTTGGTTTCCTTCTCTTCGATCGGCTGCACGAGCACCCGGTCGCCGAGCGGTTTGATGTGTGCCATACGAACTACTCTCCTTCTGGTTTTGGTTTTGGTTTCAACGCTTCTCGCGGACGAAAGCGCCTCCGGCCGTCAACGGCCGGCGCGCCGGCAAGAAGCTCATTTCTTCTTCTTGTCGTCGTCCACGACCTCAAAATCCGCGTCAATCACGCCGTCTTCCTTGCCGCCGGAACTGGCCTTTGCCTGCGCCTCACCGGCGCCCGCAGCAGCGTCGGCCGCCTCGCCTGCCGCGCCCGGTTTCGGGCCGGCCGTGGTCTTGGCCTGCGCATACAACGCGGAAGATATCTCGTGCCACGCTTCGTTGAGCGACTCCAGGGCGGTCTTGATCTCGTCCACGTCCTCCTTCTTGACCGCCGCCTCGACGCGCTCGACGCCAGCTTCGATTTTCTTGCGCTGGTCGTCCGTGACCTTGTCCTTGAATTCCTTCAAGAGTTTCTTCGCCTGGTAAATCGAGCGTTCCGCTTCGTTGAGCGATTCGGCCTTCTCGCGCAGCTTCTTGTCCTCGTCCGCGTGGCCTTCGGCTTCCTTGCGGAGTTTCTCGACGTCGTCCTTCGAGAGGCCGCTGGAGGCCGTGATGGTGATCTTCTGCTCCTTGCTGGTGCCGAGGTCCTTCGCGGTGACGTGCAGGATGCCGTTGGCGTCAATGTCGAACGTCACCTCGATCTGCGGCACCATCTGCGGCGCGGGCGGGATGCCATCGAGATGGAAGTTGCCAAGCATCCGGTTGAACCGGCACATGTCGTTCTCGCCCTGATAAACCTTGACCTCGACGCTGGTCTGGTTGTCGGCGGCGGTGGTGAAAATCTCGTTCTTCCGCGTCGGGATGGTGGTGTTGCGCGGGATCATCTTGGCCATGATGCCGCCGCGGGTTTCGACGCCGAGCGTCAACGGCGTCACGTCGAGCAGCAGCACGTCGGTGACCTCGCCCTTGAGCACGCCGCCCTGGATGGCCGCGCCGACCGCGACAACCTCGTCGGGATTGACGCCCTGGTGCGGCGCCTTGTTGATGAGCTTGTGCGCGGTCTCGACGACGCGTGGCATGCGGGTCATGCCGCCGACGAGCACCAGTTCGTCAATGCTCTTCGTGTCGAGCTTCGCGTCGCGCAAGCAGGCATGGACCGGCCGGATCGTGCGCTCGAACAACTCGTCGCACAGTTGCTCCATCTTGGCGCGGGTGAGCTTCTTCGTGACGTGCTTCGGGCCGCTCGCGTCGGCGGTGATGAACGGCAGGCTGATCTCGTATTCCTGCGCGGACGAGAGGGCGATCTTGGCCTTCTCGGACTCTTCCTTGATGCGCTGGAGCGCGTCGGGCTGCTTGTGCAGGTCAATGCCGTGCTCCTTGCTGAAATCGTCGAGGATCCACTCCATGAGGCGGCCGTCCCAGTCGTCGCCGCCGAGGTGGGTGTCGCCGTTGGTGGCCTTGACCTCGAACACGCCCTCGCCGATCTCCAGCACGCTGATGTCGAACGTGCCGCCGCCGAGGTCATAGACCGCGATCTTCTCGTCCTTCTTCTTGTCGAGACCGTAGGCGAGCGACGCGGCCGTCGGCTCGTTGATGATGCGGAGCACTTCGAGGCCCGCGATGCGGCCGGAATCCTTGGCGGCCTCGCGCTGGGCGTTGTTGAAGTAAGCCGGCACCGTGATGACCGCCTGCGTGATCTTCTCGCCGAGGCGCGTCTCGGCGTCGGCCTTCAGCTTCTGGAGGATCATCGCGCTGATTTCCGGCGGGCTGAACGTCTTCTTCTCGCCGCCGACCTCGACCTCGACGCAAGCGTCACCGTTGGAGCCGCGCACGACCTTGAACGGCACGCGTTTGATCTCCTCCTGCACCTCGTCAAACTTGCGGCCCATGAACCGCTTGATGGAATAGACCGTGTTCCGGGAATTGGTGATGGCCTGTCGCTTGGCGGCCTCGCCCACGAGCCGCTCGCCGGACTTGGTGAACGCCACCACGGACGGCGTGGTGCGCTTGCCTTCGGAGTTCTCCAAAACCGCCGGCTCGCCGCCCTCCATGATCGCCATGCAGGAGTTGGTGGTGCCGAGATCAATGCCAAGAACTTTGGCCATAAGTTATCCTTTCAAAATCAAAGCTGTAGAGACAGTGCGCTCTGATTCAGGCTGGAAAGCACTGTGAGTGCCACTGATTGAGTGAAAACGCAACCCGCTGCAAAAAAAGCCCTTGAGTTGAAACTTGGAAAGCTGAACCAAGGCTGTGCGAGGCATTATGGCTCTCGATGGCAGAAAGGCGATGAGCACCTGAGACAGACTAGCCCAGAAGCTTCAGGCCCACCAAGATCATGTGAGGATGGAATACGTAGTCTCTGGCCGGAAACTCCCGTTTTCTGGAGCG
>DYDC01000265.1 GCA_020718125.1 Methylacidiphilum sp.
GCGCGGGCGGGCCTGCTCGCGCAAGCCCTCCCGGCTGGACTTCGTCGTGGTGCGTTGACGCGGCGGCGGTTTATCGCCAGCTCTTCGCGCGGACGCAACGCTTGCCGGCCTCTTCCCCGTTCTCCGCCCTACCTTACCAGTCGCAACTCCGCCCAGTCCGCGTGATCTCCCGTGTCCTCGTTCCTGCCGAAGTCCGCGAGCAGTTCCAGCCGCGCCACGCCGCGCACATCCACCCGCAACGGTCGCGGCGCGTCGCTGGACTTCATCGCCGCGCGCAGCAATTCCTTCCCATCGCCACGCACGACAAACTCCACATCGCCCAAGCCGCCACCCACGTCATCCAGCCCGATCACGCCACTCATCAGCGAAAACTTCCCGTCGAGCGCATACGCCAGCGACGACCGCGCGTGAACGCCGATGCCGCGCCCGAAGACGCGCCCCCGCATCGTCAGCGGCTTGCCCGACACGCTTGCGTCGCGCCGCCACGGAAACGAGGCGCCCAACCAACCAGTCTCCTTCACCGCCGCCGGCTCCAGCGCGCTCACCCACACGCTGCGACCCCACAACGCATCCACCACCGCCACGCTCCACATCGGGACATTCACCTCGCCGAGTGACGGCGACGCCACCACGGCCGACTCCGCCGACCACCCGCGCAGCGCGCCCGCCAACCGCGAACCGTCCCGCCCGATCACCGCTGCCAACTCCTCGCGCGCAACGACGGGCGGCTGCGCGCCCGCCAGCACCAGCGCCGCCGTCAACGCCAGCGGCACCTCGCGCTCCGTCTCCTGCCACGAAAACATCACCCGCCGATCGTCGAGCGACTTCACCACGCCTTCCAGCCGCACCCACTCGCCCGCCTTGCGGATGAACAGCGTGTCCTGCCGCGCGCGCGAGGCGGCCGCCGCCTCCACGTCGCGCCGCGCCGATTCCGGCAGCGTTGCGGGCGGCACGAACCACACCGCCGACACCGCCCCGAGCGGCAACTGCGCCGGCCCGGTCAGTGGCGTGTCCACCTGCAGCTTCTCTTCATGGAGCCGCAACTGTTCCGTGCGCAACTCGTCGCCCGCCGTCGTGCAGACCAGAAAACCAAGCCGCCACCGATCCGCGGCCATCGGTTCCGCCAGCCGCAGCTCCTCCACCTGCGCGACCGGGATCGCAGGCAACCCGGCCGGTTCGATCGTCTGCTCGCTGCCATCGCGCATCCGCACCGAAGCGGCCGATGCAACAAGGAGGGAGGATAGAAGAAGGAGAATGGAAAGAAGGGTCCGCGCGCTCACGAGGGTGTGTGGAAAACGGCTCCGAAGCTTCCAGCTCCGTAGGAGCGTCATGTTTATAGTTACGGTTCCCGCACTACCGAAAGCTCCATAGGAGCGACATGTGCAAGGCCAACCGGCTTTTCGCCAGCCCCATGCCGCTCCTACGGAGCTTGGCGTGTTTTCGATACCCGTGGCTATAAACATGACGCTCCTACGGAGCTGACGAACGGTTGGGGATTTTTCCACACAGCCCTCACGGTCGCGATCCTCCAGCAGCCGGCGGTGTGGACGTGGACAGTTGCTTGAAATACTCCGTCAGGATCTCCTGATACCGCTCCGGGAACTTCTCCTTCAGCGTTTGCAGGAACTTCTCGCGCTCGGCCGGCGGCAGTTTGCCCCACGCGTCGCTGTCGCCGCCGCCGTAAATCTTGTTGAGCTTGCCCGGCGGGGGCGCCCCGCCCTGTGGCAACGACGACATGCCGGCTGGACTTGACGGTTGCTGCCTGCCCTGCGGCGGCTGGTTCGCTTCCTGCAGCTTGCCCGGCTGTTGTGCCCGGCGCGGCTGCGGCACCGCGATGGCCTGAGCCTGCGACTGCGCCCGCTCCGCCGCGGCGATGAGGCCGTTCAAGTCGCGGATGATTTTCGTCTGGAGCCGCTGCGTCTCCCTGCCCGTCTCGACCTTGGCCAGCGACTCGCGCACAGCGCCCATGTTCCTGCCGATCGGCGTCAACGGGTTCTTCTCCTCCACCGCCAGATTGGTCATGAACCGCTTGAGGGGGTCGGCTTCGAGCGGGTTGGCCGGCAGCGCGGCCGGCGGAGGCCCGCTTTGCTTGTTCCACTTCTCTCGCAGCGACTCGGTGGCTTGCGCAACCTCGCCCTCGCGCTGGCTGAGCTTCTGCGACGCGGCGGTCTCGTCCGGCGTCGGTTTCTCGACGTGGCCGGCGCGGTCCTCGTCGAGCGAGCGCGTGCCACGGTTGACGCGGTCTTGGAGCATCCGCAGCATCTTTAACTCGGCCGCGGGCGGCAGGAGCATCGTCTTCATCATCCCGCCGCCCTGGCCGCCGCCCGCTCCACCCGTCGCGACGCGGCGCTCTTGTTCCTGATCGAGCGCCTCCAGCAATTCCTGGAAGTTCGCCTCGACGTGCTTCTGTTGCTCCTGCGTCGCGGCGCCGGCCTGCGTCTTCTGCAACCGCGACTCGATGTCGCGCAGCGCGGTCGCGCTTTGCTCCAGCACCTTGCCGAACACCGCCGAGGTGCCGTCATCCTGCAGCTTCTTCACGAACTCGTCCGACTGTTTCGCCAGCGCCGCCTCGTCGGCGGCCAGACCCGCGGCCTTCAACGTCAGTTCGCGCGGTGGCGCGCTCTTGGGGTCGAGCTGCTTGTCGAGCGCGGCGGTGGCGGTGGTCGCGGCCTGCTGTTTCGCCAGCATCGCCTTGAGGCCGTCCTGCAGTTCGGTGAGCATCTTCGCCTGCTGGCGGGCCTTTTCCATGTCGAGCTTCTGCTTCACCTGCCCGATGGCGGCTTGCAGATCATCGAGGGCCTGCCGCTGGTGGGCGTTGGCCTCGGCGGGCTTTTGCTCGCCGAGCGACTGCTCGGCCTCCTGCATCTGCGTGGCGGCGCGGGGCAGCGCGCTCGGATCCACCGTGTCGGCTGGGAACTTGCCATTGTCCTTCGCCTCGCCGGCAGTCTTCTCGGTGTCGCCGCGCGTGGCGGCCTGGAAGGTCGCGGGGGGCGGGCGCGTCGGCAGCCCATGACCATGAAATGCTGATGGCAAGGACGAGGGCAAAGAAGAGACGACTTCGCCTCAAATCCGAAATCCGAAATCCGAAATCATCACTTTCCCTTCGCCGCCGCCTCGAACTTCTTCAGCCGCTCGGCCAGGTCCAGGCTCTCCGGCTCCAGCTCGACGGCTTGTTTCTGGAACTCGACCGCGCGCACTGGCTGCCCGAGCCGGAGATGGATCTCGGCGAGCGTGTCGAGATACGCGGCGCTGTCCGGCGCGAGTTCGAGCGCCTTCTGCGAAAGCCGGCGGGCCTCGTCCTTGAACAACACCGGGTTCGCCGTCACCGACGCGACCTCGATGTTCTTCGGCGCCTTCGGATTGCCCACGCCGACCGCAAACACCGGCGCGCCACGCTGCGCCGCAAACTGCGCCGCCGCGGCCGTCTCACCGTCGGTCGCCTGCCCATCGGTCACCATCACCACCGCCGCCAGCGGCGCGCCGCGCGAGTTCTCGATCGTCTGTCGCAACCCGTTCGCCGGCGACGTGGCCGTGCCCCGCGGCGTCAGCTTCACCACGTCGTTCGTCGTCACTTCCCGCCAGCCGTCGGAGAATGCGGCGAGACGGAGTTGATGTGTCGCCGCGAGCGCAGCGAGTAACGAGTGACGAGTGACGAGTGATTTGACACCCTCAAGTCGCGACACTGCCCGCTCTCTGCTCCGGACCCCGTGCTCCATGCCCCATGCTCCACGCTCCTCAATCCCCATGCTCAGCGAATCATCCACCAGCAGCCACGCCGTGCTCTTGAGCCGCTCGCTGCGGTCAATCACCAGCGTCGGCTGGAACAGAATCACCAGTGCTACGCCGGGCGCACCGAGCCGCAGCGCCGTCAGCAACCGCCTCACGCCCGCCGAGATCACCGCGCCCTCGCGCCGATACTCCCGCACCGCGTGCCAGATCAGAAACATCACCAGCGCCAGCGTCGCCAGCGACCACCACCCGCCCTCCACCGCCGTCGGCAGCCCGACCCAGCGGATGGAGATGTCGCTCCACCGCGCGCCCGCGAAGGCGTTTGGGTCGAGGCCGGGAAGATTGGAGAGAAGCGACATTTCAGTGGCTTTCCTTCGGCTGCACTTTGGCGTCGGGGCGCTGAGGCCCCTCCCACATTCCGAAAGCGCATTCGACCGTGCGAGACCGTTGCCGGAATGTGGGAGGGGCCTCAGCGGCCCGACCTACAGACTTCAAGAGCCAACGAACGAACCGATAATGTCTGGCTGGTTGGCTAAGCAT
>DYDC01000266.1 GCA_020718125.1 Methylacidiphilum sp.
CGCGCTGCCGACGGCCGTGCCGGAGGCACGGCCCACGCTTTCGAAGCCATGAGCGCCACTACCGCGAACATCACCGCCAACGGCAAACCGAAGGTAACTGCTCAGGTAGCCACCCAAAAGCGGGCGGCTACCTGAGCAGTTACGATGAATGCGATAATGAAAACAATGCGAAGCTATAGCCGCTGCCCCCGGATGTTTTCAGCCGGCAGCCTCAGCCTTGCCGCGATGATCCGCCGGACATTCATTTTGGGACTGGCCCTGTGCGGCGCGCTGTCGTGGGCTGGCGCGGCGGAGGCGCCGAAGCGCGAGCCGCTCACGGGAGTGCTCGGCGCGCTGGTCATGGAGGTCGATCTGCTCGCCGGCAAACTCAAGGACGCGAAGGAACATGAGTTCTCCGGCGTGCCTTTCATCACCGGCACGCTCGCCGGCCGCAAGGTCGTCATCGCGTGCAGCGGCAGCGGCAAGGTCCACGCCACGATGGCCACCGCGTTGCTGCTCGACCACTTCAAACCCACCGAGCTGCTCTTCACCGGCGTCGGCGGCGCCATCAACCCCGAACTGGACCGCGGCGACATCGTCATCGGCGAGAAGTTGGCGCATCACGACTTCGGTGACCTGACGCCGGAAGGTTTCACGCCGAAAGGCGCGGGCCGCTCACCCGGCGGCGTCCGGCCGCCGCTGTTCATCCCCGCGTCACCGGCGCTGCTGAAACTCGCCGAAGCCGCCGGCAAGGGATTGACGTTCGAGAAAGTGCCGGCCGCCAATGGCGAGCGCGCGCCGGTGATCCGGAGGGGCGTGATCGTCGCCGGCGATGTGTTCGTCGCCTCCGTCGCCAAGAAAGCCGAACTGCGCAAGCAGTTCAACGCCGACGCCGTCGAGATGGAAGGCGCGGCTGTCGCGCAGGTCTGCTGGCACCAGAGGGTGCCGTGCCTGGTCATCCGCTCCATCAGCGACAAGGCCGACGCGTCCGCCGCGCTGGACTTCGTCACGTTCGCCGGCGTCGCCGCGGAGAACTCCGCCAAGCTCACCGTGGCCATTGTGGAACAGCTCGCGAAATTGCCGTCCGCATCGCCCGCGCTGGTTCCCGCGCCGGCAAAGATGACTGTGGGGGAGGGAACCTTCGCGCTGACTCGCGCAACCTCCATCGCTGCCGGGCCGGGTGCTGAAACTGAGGCCCAGAAACTGGCCGCCGTCTTGAGAACGCCGACGGGACTGCCGTTGCCGTTTGCGAGCAAGGAACCCAAGCCGGGTGCCATCATCCTGCAGCTTGACCGTTCGCTCGAACCGCAACTCGGCACGGAAGGCTATCGCCTCTCCGTCACACCTGCGCGCGTCACGATCTGCGCCGCCGCGGAAGCGGGACTGTTTTACGGCAGTGAGACGTTCCGCCAGTTGCTGCCACCGCAGGTGTTCGCGGCGAAACGGGTGGCGCGCGCTCCCGACGGCGGTTGGGTCGCGCCCTGCGTCGAGATCGAAGACCGGCCGCGGTTCGCATGGCGCGGTCTGATGCTCGACCCGGTGGGGCACTTCGTGCCGCTGGAGTTCATCAAGAAGTTCGTGGACGTGATGGCGCTGCACAAAATGAACACGCTCCACCTTCATCTGACCGACGACGCAGGCTGGCGCATCGAGATCAAAAAGCATCCGCAGCTCACCCAACTCGGCTCCGTCCGCAAAGAATCGCCCATGCACGGCGACCGCAACCGCGGCGATGGTCAACGCTACGGGCCGTTCTTCTACACGCAGCGGCAGATCCGCGACCTCGTGGCCTACGCGCGGGCGCGGCACGTGACGCTCGTGCCGGAGATCGATATGCCGGGCCATTGTCTCGCGGCGCTGGTGGTGTATCCCAAGCTGTCCTGCCGGGGCGGGCCGTTCGAGGTGCGCACACGCTGGGGCATCGACCCGGACATCCTCTGCCCCGGCAACGACGCGGCACTCGCCTTCGTCAAGGACGTGCTCGGCGAAGTCTGCGAACTATTTCCCAGCCGCTTCATCCACATCGGCGGCGACGAGGCCCCGCGCGACCGTTGGAAGAGTTGCGCGAAATGCCGGGCGCGCCTTCGGGCCGAGGGCCTCACCGGCGAGGCGCAACTTCAGACGTGGTTCAACCATCGCGTTGAGGAATTCCTCGCCAGCAAAGGCCGGCAGTTGATCGGCTGGGACGAGATACTCGAAGGCGGCCTCACGCCCGGCGCGGCCGTGATGTCCTGGCGCGGCATCAAGGGCGGCATCGCCGCCGCCAGCGCGGGTCACGATGTCGTCATGGCGCCGACCTCGCACTGCTACTTCGATTACGCGCAGTCGAAAAGTCCCGGTGAACCGGAGTGCGGAGGTTTCATCCCGTTGTCGCGCGTCTATGAATTTGAGCCGGTTCCCGCCGAACTGCCGGAATCCAAACGCCGCCACATCCTCGGCGCGCAGGGCACGCTCTGGTCCGAATACATGTGGACGCCGCGCGACGTGGAATACTTCGCCTTCCCACGCGCGTCGGCGCTGGCCGAAGTCGTGTGGACGCCGGCGGAGCGAAAGGACTTTGCCGACTTTGAGCGCCGCCTGCAGGGCCATCTCCTCCGCCTCGACCACGTTGGTGTGAATTATCGCAAGCCGTCCGCGGCCGATGATAAGAAGTGATCTTGCCCTCGAAAACCCCGCCGGGAGTTGATACACACTCCGGCCCGCCTATGAAACTCAAGAGCCTGTTTCTCCCCGCCATTCTCTGTCTCGCAATTCACACCTCGTTTGCCGCCGACGCGCGCACGGTCGTCTCGCTCGACGGCGAGTAGCAGATCGCCGAGGGGGCGATGGATGCGCCGGCCACGGCGTTCGCGCACCGCGTGCCGGTGCCGGGGCTGGCGGACATGGCGAAGCCGGCGTTCGCGGAGGTTGGCAAGAAGAGCGGGAAGCGGCAGGCGTTCTGGTATCGGCGCGAGTTCACCCTGAAGCAGGCGGTGCCGGAGATCGCGCCGCTGAAGGTCCATAAGGCGCAGTTCGGCACGAAGGTCTGGCTCAACATCCATGACGAGTTCCCCATCTGGCTGCTCGGCGGCACGAAGAACCAGTGCCCGGAGTGGCCCGTCGCCGAGAAGATCATCCCGCAATACACCGAGTGGATGCGCGAGCGTTGGAACCACCCGCGCGTCGTCATCTGGGACGCGCAGAACGAGAGCGGCACGCCGGAGACGGGCAAGGCGCTCAGCGCGGCGCGCAAGCTCGACCTCTCCGACCGCCCGCGGGAAAACGGCTGGGCCGAGCCGCGGGCGCCGACCGACTGTGTCGAGTCGCATCCCTACATGCACATCCGCGGCTGGTGGCCGAAAGGGAAGCCGTTCAAGATGAGCGAGATCGCCGGCATGGACGGCAAGCCGAAGCTGAACGAGGCTCAGCAGGCGCTCGACGTGCCGATCATCATCAGGGCGCCTCCGGTAACTCTTTGCTGGCGCAGCGGCGTTGTAGGCCGCTTCTGCGAAGCGGCGAATTTATCAAGAGTTTCGCCGACTCGCAGAGTCGGCCTACAACGAATTTCATCTGGCGAATAGTTACCGGAGGTTCCCTGGTGAACTCCATAGTCCCTGAATGGGAACGCGCGCGCCACATAGACCTGCTCTGTCCGTCTGCTCGTCTCCAAGACTGGCGAGGGTCTCGTTGTGGACCCATTCAAGCCGAGCCTGCCGGACCTCGAAGCGTTGCTGCCGGTGGCGGGCGTCAAGCGCGTGACGGCCTGCATCGCGTCGCACTACCACTACGACCACAGCGACGCGTATCCGACGATGAAGGGAAAATACGGCGCCGAGGCATGGATGCACCCGTGGCTGGCCGAGGTCTTGGGCGACTCCGACAAACTTGACCTGCCGTTTCTGCCCGCCTCGCCAATCAAGGCCGACCGCGTGTTGCCGGAGACGGGCGAGTTCGCGTGGAACGAATATCGCTTCGACATCTGGCTGATGCCGGCCCGGACGCGATGGCACTGCGCGTTCATGGCGACGGTGGATGGCTGGCGCGTGTTCTTCAGCGGCGACAGTTACCAGTCACCGTCGCGCTGGAACGGCACGGGCGGCTTCTGCGCCGCCAACAACTCGCGGTTCGACGCGTTTCGCGACAGCGCGCGGCTGGTGTCGCGCGTGAAGCCGGACATCATCGCCAACGGCCACCAGGTCGTCTATCGGTATCACGCCAGCCACTACGAGAAGGGCGCAACTTGACACACGCGCCACGTCCCG
>DYDC01000267.1:0-934 GCA_020718125.1 Methylacidiphilum sp.
GGATTGCTCCCACGGGTTTCGGCCCGGACGGTCGGCGCACGACGCGCTGCGCGCGGACAAGACGACGCTTGCGAAGCTCAAGCAGCCCGACCCGCTCGGCAGCGGCCGCATGCACGATCGCGTGAAGGCGATCGCGCTGTTTCGCGAGAAGGTCGGCGGCCAGTTGCTGATTGAAGGCTGGATCGAAGGCCCGTGCGCTCAAGGCGCCGACCTGCGCGGCATCGACACGCTGATGCTCGACTACTTCGACGACCCACCGTTCATCCGCGACCTGTTCGAGTTCGTCCTCGAAATGGAACTGCGCTTCGCGAAGGCGCAGGTCGAGGCCGGCGCGGACATCATCGGCCTCGGCGACGCCGCCGCGTCGCTGGTCGGGCCGGAGATTTACGAGGAGTTCGTCTGGCCCTACGAGAAGAAGATGGTGGACGGCCTGCACGCGATGGGCACGCGCGTGCGGATGCACATCTGCGGCAACATCAACCGCATCCTCGAAGGCGTCGGCAGGCTCGGCTGCGACATCGTGGACCTCGACTTCATGGTGCCCGTGGCCGACGCCCGCAAAGCAATGGGGCCGCAGCCCGTCCTGCTCGGCAACCTCAACCCCGTCGCAGCCCTCCGCAACAGCACACCGCAGGCGATCACTGCCGCCATCGCAGAATGCCACCACCAAGCCGGTTCGCGCTACATCGTCGGCGTCGGCTGCGAAGTCCCTCGTGATACGCCCGAAGCCAACGTCCGCGCCCTGACCGACTACGCTCGCTCGCATTGAGTGGTTGAACTTCGACGCGCCTGTGGCTGCGCTCGTGAGAGCGCGGCAATCATCTCGTCTTCCAGGCCGCTCGTGATACCAAAGTCGCCGCGCGAAACTGTTGGGAACCTCCGGTAACTATTCGCCAGATGAAATTCGTTGCAGGCCGACTCTGCGAGTCGGCGA
>DYDC01000267.1:952-4228 GCA_020718125.1 Methylacidiphilum sp.
CGCTTCGCAGAAGCGGACTACAACGCCGCTGCGCCAGCAAAGAGTTGCCGGAGGTGCCCATCGGCTCGTGCTCGCCCGTGCCTTTCTTGTCGGGATGGGCGAACGCGGTCGCGAGGACGGTGAGGTTCTTCGCCGGGCCGCGCAGCTTCGAGTAAAGCTCGTCGCTGGCGTGCAGCCAGCGCACCGGCAGGCCACGGGTGATCGGGTGCTTCGTGTCGCGAATCTAGACGACGTATTCGTGCCGGGGACCGTGCGTGCCGCCGGGGCCGGGCGTCTCGTCGCGGACGATCTTGCCGTCGCGCCAGCGGATCATGGGGCCGGACTTCTCGTTGCGGCCGCCCCAGCCGCCGACGGCGATCATTTCGTTGTATTCCGGCCAGTTCGGGAACGCGTTGTCAGCCGCGTGGAAGATCACCAGCCCGCCGCCGTTGCGGATGTGACTATCGAACTCCTTCTGGACCTGCTCCGGCCAGTCGTCGCCGGTGTAGTTGGTGACGATGACGTCGCAGGCGCTGAACTTCGGGTGCCACTGCTTCCAGAGGCCGGGCTTGGTCTGGTCGAACGCGGCCTTCTCCTGCTTCCACTTCGCCATCGCGGCTTGATGGGCAGCCTTCTGATCGGGCTTGGCATCCTTCGGCAGGCGCGGCGCGGCGGGGCCGTCCACGGTGAGCCGACCACAGTCTTCAAGGATGCACTTCAGCACGGGCGTCGTGGTCTGCCATGAATGATTGTTCTGGCCGTCAATGATGAGGGCCTTGAGTTTGTCCGCTGCGTGCGGCGACGTGGTGGCGGTGATCGCGAAGGCCAGCAGGCTGGCGGTTGGAATGTGGCGGCGAGTGTTCATATCAAACTCCATTCAACTGGATTGGCGATCATAGCTCCGTGGGAGCGGCACGCGCATGGCGCCGGCGTCTCGATGTGAACATGCCGCTCCTACGGAGCTAATCGGGATTGATGGACGATGGACTATAAACACGGCGCTCCTACGGAGCTTTATTGGTGATGCGTGTCTCGTTTACCTCAACGTCCTGCTATTCGTCGTGGCCCTTCAATGGGCGAAGCCAGATGTTGCGGTAACGGACTGGATTGAGATGGTCCTGCAGGCTGATCGGGCACTCGACGGCGTTGCCGGGGACCTCGACGTGGTTGTGCACCAGCGCGCCGTTGTGGATGACGGTGTAGTAGGCGGGCTTGACGGCCTTGCCTTGCGCCTTCGGCGCGGGCTTGGCTTCGTCGGCGGCCTGCGCGCCGAGCGCAGCAGCAAGCGAGAGGGCAATCAGGAAAGTTGTCGTCGGCTTCATGGTCATGATGGCGCGCTTTCCGGACGTTGGCCGGCAAAGACCCTTCAAAACCCATCCGAAAACCTCCAACAGGAGAAGCACGCAACTGAAATCAAGCAAGCCGTGAAAGAGGGAGTGCGGGGATTGGCCATAACCCGCGCATGGTTCGGGAGAATGTTCGTGAGCAATGAAGGATGACGACTGTCGCTGTCGCGTCTGGGGAATGCGCGCGGGAAATCCCGTTGACTTGACCGGAGGCGTTGGCCATTATCCCGCGCCTTAAATTCAGAAACAAAGCGACCACAGACAAGAACGGAGAACTGACATGGCAGATTTGATTGGCAATTGCATCGTGGCCCAGTCCGGCGGGCCGACCGCCGTCATCAACGCCAGCATCGCGGGCGTCGTCGAGGAGGCCTACAAACATGAGCAGATCGAGGAGGTCTTCGGCGCCCTCAACGGCATCCTCGGCATCCTCAACGAGGAGATCGTGGACCTCAGCGAGGAGAAGAACAGCGCCATCAAGGGCCTGCTCTACACCCCCGCCGCCGCGCTCGGCTCCTGCCGCCACAAACTCGATTTCGCCAGCGCCGACGCCGATAAGGCCGCCAAAGCCCAGCGCGACTGCGAGCGTGTGCTGGAGGTCTTCAAGGCCCACAACATCCGCTACTTCTTCTACGCCGGCGGCAACGACTCGATGGACACCGCCGACAAGATCAACAAGCTCGCCCAGCAGCAGGCCTACGACCTGCGCGTCATCGGCGTGCCCAAGACCATTGACAATGACCTGCCGTTCACCGACCACTGCCCCGGCTACGGCAGCGTCGTCAAATACCTCGCCACCGCCGTCCTGGAAGCTTCGCGCGACCTGGAGGCGATGTCCGTTGGCAACACGTGCAGCATCATCGAGGTCATGGGCCGCCACGCCGGCTGGATCGCCGCGGGCACCGTCCTGGCCAAGCGCGCCGAAGAAGACGGCCCGCACATCGTCCTGCTGCCCGAGGTTCCGTTCGACGAGGCAAAACTCGTCGCCGAAGTCTCCAGCGCGATGACCAAGTATGGCCGGTGCATCCTGGTCGTCGGCGAGGGTTTGCGCGGCCCCGACGGCAAGCTCATCAGTTTCATGGGTGGCAAGTTTGAGAAAGACGTGTTCGGCCACTCCCAGCTCGGCGGCGTCGCCGAAGCCCTGCGCGCCATCATCGAGGAAAAGGCCGGCGTCAAGTGCCGCACCGCCAAGCTCGGCATCCCCCAGCGCGCGGCGGGCCACATCGCCAGCAAGACCGACCGCGACAACGCCTACCTCGCCGGCAGCCGCGCCGTGCAGCTCGCCGTCGAAGGCAGCACCGATGTCATGGTCACCCTCACACGCGAAGGCGCCGCCGACAGCCCGAAGTTCGGCACCGGCACCGCCCCGCTGGCCGACATCGCCAACAACGAGAAGAAACTTCCCCGCGAGTGGATCAACGAAGCCGGCACGCTGCCGAACGAGAAGTTCATCGAATACGCCCGGCCGCTCATCCAGGGCGAGGTCAATCCGCCGATGGAAGGCGGCCTGCCGAAATACGTCCGGCTGGAGAAGCATCCCGTCGAGAAGAAGTGCGCGGCCTACGAGACGAAGTAAGCCATCGTAGCGCGTGAAGCGTTTAGCGTGGAGCGTGGGAGCGCGAGCTTCCACGCTTCAATGCTTTTGGGGCAGCGGAACGCGCGAGCGTTCCATAGGCGGGTGGAAGTGTCACGACTTGCGCCCCGCAACCGAGATTGAACCTCACTGGCTCCGATGGTAGAACCGCCGCCGAAACGAGGGGCGCACTTATGATGAACAACCGAAACATCCTGATGTTTGCGTTGGCGGGCGCGATGATGACATGGGGACAAACGGAGAACCGGCCGCACAAAGTTCGGCAACAGTTTCACAGCCGTCCCATAGGCTGAGAAAAAAAGAGTTGGCGTCCGGCGATTTTCCTGCCACGTGGCAGGGATGAAAAAACACAACCGC
>DYDC01000268.1 GCA_020718125.1 Methylacidiphilum sp.
GCGGCGAGGGTGGGAGGGGTGGGTTACGCGGCGGTGCAGGTGGCGGTGCGGAGGATGGCGGAGCGGGTGGGGCGGGAGAAAGAGATGCGGAAGGCGATGGCGGAAGTGATGAGGGAAATGTCTAATGTTGAGACCTGACCCCCATTGCGAACTGCGCCGAAAACTTGCACAGCCCGTGGCCGACGAGGCCCACCCTGACCTTGCGGTCGCTGAAAGGTCTCCATGCCTTCGTCTTGTCGTAGTCCGCGCGCGTCTGGTCGAAGCCGGGAATGGTCTCCGCGCCGCGGGCGCGCGGCGTCAAAGTGTGGGCTGCGGCCATCGCGGTCGCGGCGCTTCCCAGGAACGAACGGCGGGTGAGTTGGGTGGGCATGGCTCGATTTCTCCAAATGATGGCGCGACGGACGGAAGAGTGTTCCCGCCCTCGTGGGAGTCAATCGCTATTGCCGACGATGGCAGGCTGGCCATTCTTGCGGGGATTTGATAGATTGACAGCCCGACGGCCAAGACATCCGTTCAACACAGGAGGACCAGCCATGCCACCGAAAGCGAAGCTCGAACCGCCTCATTACCCCATCGTTTACGTCCGCGGCTATGCCATGACGCGGGGGGCGCGCGAGGAGACGTTCCACGATGCTTACTGCGGCTTTGCCGCCACGTGCGTCGAGGCGCGCTCCGCGCCGAAGCCGGCCTATTTCGAACTGGACATCTTCGAAGGCCAGTTGATCCGGTTCTTGAAACAACACCGTTACGCCGATGCCTTCAACCGCGGCTTGCAGGACGCCGCGGAGAACCCCTCGCGCAGCGTCTGGATCAGCCGGTTCTACGACCGCGATCATCTCCAGAAGGACCTGCGGAGCATCGAGGACCATGCGGAGGATTTGCGGCAACTGGTCTGCGAGACGATCCCGGAGCGGCTGGAAACGGCCGGTGTGGACCTGGGGGCCAACAGGAAAGACTACAAGGTCATCCTCATCGCCCACTCCATGGGCGGCCTCGTGTGCCGCACGCTGATCCAGAACCTCCTCCCGGCCAGAAAACAGGACCCGAAACGATGGATTCACCGGCTGGTGACCATCGGCACGCCGCACAAGGGCATCGAGCTGGGCGCCATCCCGGATTTCGCCGAAGACCTCCTGGCCACGACGTTGAACCCCTGCGACGCGAACATCTTCAAGGAAGACCGGATGCGGGATTACCTCAAGCTCCGCGAGAAGAAAGGCAAGGCGTGGAAATACGAGCTGCACAGCCTGGGGCCGCAGGACGGGCCGTATTCCTTCCCGCCGGCGCGCTGTCTCTGTCTCATCGGCAGCGACTACCACTCGTATGACATGACCCGGCACGCGACGGGCAACTTCAGCGACGGGCTGGTGAAACAAGACCGTGCCTACATCAAGGACGCCTTCTACGCCAACGTCCACCGCGCCCATTCCGGCCGCCGCGGCATCGTCAACAGCTACGAAAGCTTCGAGAACGTCCAGCGCTTTCTCTTCGGCAACATCAAGGCCGTCATCGCGCTGGAAGACATCGAGGTTCGCACACCGCAGGAGACGAATTGTAGATACTTCTACGACTTCGAGTTCCTGGCCTCCATCCGTGGCACCGGTGTCTTCCTGCACCGGCGCGAGCAGGACCCGTGCGAAAACGCCCTGCGCCTCGGCCGCAACGAGCTGCCCGAATCGCTCGCCCTCTATACCGGGTTCATGAACTCCGCGCTGAAGATGAACCCCGACGATTCCTTCGTGCATTTCGCGCTGACGCTCCGGGTGGTCGAGCATCGGCTGGAGAAGGTGTGCCTGTGGGACCGGCAGTATCCCGGACGTCCGATTTACAGCGAGACGCTGGAAATCCGCGTCGGCGACACCGACCCGAAACAACCCGGCGACGAAGTCCAGTTCCGGTGGTTCTCGGATGTCGGCGGGTCCAGCCTTCCCTGGACCACGGCTCCGGCGTCGCGGGACGGGGCGTTCCGTTTCCCGTTGCGCAACGCGGGCGCGTTTGCCGGCACGCTCACCATCAGGGCCGGGGCATGGCCTGACCCGGCGCTGACGAAAGACTGACGCCGGTCCCGGTTGGAGTGAAAACAAAAACCCGGCGCATCACCGGTCGCCCCTACTTCACCTCGACGTAGCAGCCCTTGTCCGCCCACTTGTCGCGCGGAAACTGCTTGTTGGCATCCACCAGGACGTGGCCGTCCTTGTTCACCGAGATGCCGAGGCGGGTGAGGCCGCCCGATGCCGGCCCGACCGTGGCCAGACCCTCGCCGTCAAACACCGACCCGTGGGTGCCACACTTGATTCGCGTGGCATCCTGCGGATCGCGTTGGAGGATGGCGCCCATGTGCGGGCAGGTGGTGCTGGCGGCAAAAAGCCGGCCTTGATACCGGATCACGAAAAAATCCCGCGCGGTGAACTCCTCCGAGATGCCGTCTTCGGAAAACTTCGTGAGCGCGCCGATGTCCACCGGCGGCGCTTTGTCGGCAGCCGCACCGCTCGCGCCGCCCAACGCGCCGAGAACGCATCCCGACCCGACCGCCAGGAACCGCCGGCGGTTGATCGCCGGCCGATGCTCGCGGTTTCCGCGGCAGCGCCCGTTCTCTTCGCGGCACGCGCAATGATGACCTGAAGAACGCTTTCCGTCGGTGCTCATGGACGCCCCCTTGGAGCATGGCCCCCGCCGTGTCAAACCAAACCTGCCGGCCAGTTCCCCCGTCGGCGCCACTCCCGCAGATTTGTCCAACAACCGATTTCACTTCGCCGCCGGTTCCAGCGCGAAGCGGACCACGAAGACCACCGCCGTTGCCAGCGACACCCAAGAGATGGCGCGGAACTGGCCCGTCACCGCCTTCAACAACACGTAGCTGATGAACCCCAGCGCGATGCCGTCCACGATGCTGTAGCCCAGCGGGATGCCCACCAGCGTCAGGAACGCCGGCAGCGCCTCCGTCGGGTCGCTCCACGGGATCTCCAACACGCCGCGGGCCATCAGCGACCCGACGATGATCAGCGCCGGCGCGGTCACCGGATGCAACATCGCGCCGCCGTTGCCCGCGATGCTCATGCCGACCATGCCGATCAACGGCGCGAACACCAGCGCCAGCAGGAACAACGCCGCCGTTACGACGTTCGCGAGGCCCGTCCGTCCGCCCGCCGTGACGCCCGACGCGCTCTCGATGTAGGCCGTGATCGTCGAGGTGCCGAGCAACGTCCCGCCCATCGTCCCGATGGCGTCCGAGAGCAGCGCCCGGCCCGCGCCGGGCAGCTTGCCGTCGCGCAGAAAACCCGCCTGTTGCGACACGCCGATCAACGTCCCCACCGTGTCGAACACCGCCAGCAGAAAGAACGTGAAGATGACGGTAACAAACCCGAGCCGCAACGCGCCGCCGATGTCGAGTTGCAGTGCCGCGACGTGCTGCGGATGCGGCACGCCAACGACACCCTGGAATTTCACCAGCCCCGTCACTAACCCGATGGCCAGCGTCGCGAGGATGCCGAGCAGGATGGCGCTGTGGACGCGGCGCGCCAGCAGAGCGGCGGTGATCGCCAGCCCGGCCAGCGCGAGCATCGTCGGCGGCGTGTTCAGCGGGCCGAGGCCGACGAACGTGCCCGGCTTGGCGATGACGATGCCGCTCCATTGCAGGCCGATGAACGCGATGAACAGCCCTATGCCCGCCGCGATGGCGTGCTTGAGGCTGGCCGGCACGCTGTCGAAAATCCTCTCGCGGAACTTCACGGTGGACAGCAGCACGAACAGCACGCTCGAGATGAAGTTCGCCCCCAGCGCCACCTGCCACGGAATCTTCATGCCGATGCAGACGGTGTAGGCGAAGAAGAAGTTGTGGCCCATCGCCGGCGCGAGCGCGATGGGGTAGTTGGCGTAGAGGCCCATCACCAGCGTCGCCAGCGCGCTGCCGACCGCCGTGGCGATCAGCACGGCATCCTTGTCCATGCCGGCCGCCGAGAGCACGACCGGCTGCACGAACAAGATGTAGGCCATCGTCAGGAATGTCGTGACGCCCGCGAGGCATTCGGTGCGAACGCTGCTGCCGCGTTCGCGGAGTCTGAAGAATCGGTCCAAAGCACCCGTGGTTTGCATGGCAAGCTCCTGAGATGGCGCGCAGGATAAACGTCCCGGCCCGCCGGGTCAACGCGATAATGCGCGCGCAGCAAGCAGAGGGCGCAACTTGACACACGCACCACGATCAAGTCCCAGAGGGACGGACGAG
>DYDC01000269.1 GCA_020718125.1 Methylacidiphilum sp.
CGCGCCATCCGCCCGCCATCTCGATTCGTAAAGGTCGTGCCATGCCCGCGAGAATGCGCCGCCAGCCGCTTCACAAGCTAAATGTCTGATGTTGAGACCTGACCCCGATCACAACGGCCATCGGAGCCGGCACTTAGCGCGGCTTCGGGTGCCCACACAACGTCAGGATCGCCAGACTCACCACTCCCCAGCAGATGCACGTCATCAACAGCAACCGATCCTTCCAAACCAGCCGCGCCGGCTGGTCCGCCCCGCGCCCCCCATAGAGCAGCCGCAGGTAGCGATGCACGCCGAACGCCACCAACACGACCGTGCCCACCATCGCCTGCGGATGCTTGCGGCTCATCACGAACAGCGAGTAACTCACCAGTGTCGCTATCACCGCCACCCCCAACGTCGCGTCCAGCAGCCGCGGCGTGTAACTATCAAACACACTCCGATGCCGCGCCGAATCCCCGCCGTGGGCCAGCAATTCCGCCCGGCGTTTGCCCGCGCCAAGCATCAGCGCCAGCGACGCCGTGCAACCTACCGCGTAAGAGCTGACCGGCACATCCGCCGCCGCACAGCCCGCATAGAGCCGGATCAGAAACCCGGCCGCAAGGCAGAACAAGTCCAGAAAAATGACGCGCTTCAGCCACAGCGAATACGCCACGTTGAGAGCGAAATAACCCAGCCCCCACGCCGCAAAACTCCATCCCAACGGCGCGCCCACCGCCACCACACATAACATTGTCACCGCAATGCCAGCCACCGCCGCGGCTCCGCTGAGATGGCCCCGGGCAATCGGCCGGCGGCACTTGTGCGGATGCTTCTGGTCCTGCTCGCGGTCATGCCAGTCGTTGATCACGTAGGCGATCCCGGACAACCCGCAGAACGCCACAAACGCATGCGCGGCATGCCCGATGGCGCTCACGTCGCAGAACCGATAGGCAAACAACAGCCCCGTGAAAACAAAAAGGTTCTTCGTCCATTCCCACGGCCGGACGCTGACCAGAAACGCCCACAACACCGCGGGGCGGGTCGCCGCATCCCCGGTCCCGTCCGGCGGCGTCTGGCTGCCTGGCCGCGAAGGTTGATTGTCGGACATTTCGATTCCATCCCTCCGGACGCAGCCCTTCTAGCCGCCCTCCGGCACAAACGCAAACAGCAACTTCCTCGGCCCATGCACGCCGAAGATCAGCGTCTTCTCGATGTCCGTCGTCCGGCTCGGCCCCGTCACAAACGTCAGGCACGCCGCCGCCGTCCCCGGGCGCAACCGGTCCGCAAACCGCTCAAACGCCTCCTGCATATCCGCCACAAGCTGCTTCTCGCTGCCCACGATCACGCTCACCGGCGCCATCAACGTGCCCAGCCGCGTCTCCACCGGCGCGCTCAACAGCGCCACGCTCCCCGTGTCCGCCACCAGCGCGTCACAGCCCGCCACCGTCACGTCCGCCTCCCGCGGGTCCGCGCACGTCGCCCGCGCCGCCCACGGTTTGCAGACCGCGTGTTCCGAGACGAAAACCTTGCCGGTCAGCATCGCATCCAGTTCCACCGACGACACCACCGGCACGCCCAACTGCCCCAGCCGTTCCGCGAATTGTGATCGCAGCGCACTCACGCGTTCTCCTGTAGCGGCGGTCTGTGACCGCCGGATGTTGACAATCCCTTTCGGCGATCAGAGATCGCCGCTACAGCAAACGATTGTCTTGCAGCGGCGGTCTGTGACCGCCGGCCGGTTCGTTCTTCAAATCCGATCCGCTGAAACCGGCCCCGAAGGGGCCGCCCATGACTAGCCACGGGTGAAACCCGTGGAAAGCATCCGGAAAACCCGATCAACCCCGACGGGGTTGAACCCCTCGTGGGGTTCTCAACGATGGACATCGTTTTCCGTGGGCTTCGCCCACGGCTACTCATATTGAAGCCCTTCGGGCTTCTCTGTAGCCGCAGCGTGTTCATGCCTCCTCCTTCCACAACTCATGAAACGTCTTTGCGGCCAGCGGCGGCAGATCCCGCTTCGGTGTCCACGGCCGCGCCATCGCGTTGAGCAACGACTGCGGCGCCAACAGCCGCGCCAGCCGCGAGCCGGTCCGGTAAAGCGCCGCGTGTTCCATGCCGACCCGCCACAACCGCCACGCCAGCCGCTGCCACGCAGGCACGCGACCACGCCGCGTCGCCAGGTTCCGCTGCCACAGCATCGCGTGATGGATGTCAATCTTCACCGGGCACACATCCGCGCACGCGCCGCAAAGTGAACTGGCGAACGGCAGCGCCGCCGCCTGCTCCGTGTCCCACAACGCCGCCGACCAGACCGCGCCGATCGGGCCGTTATACACCGACCGATACGCATGGCCGCCCGCGCGGCGATACACCGGGCAGATATTCGAGCACGCCCCGCAGCGGATGCAGAACAACGCCTCGCGCAACTTCGCGTCCGCCAGCATCGCGCGCCGGCCGTTGTCCACCAGCACCACGTGCACCTCATCCGGCCCGCTCGGTTCCTCCCCTGTCGCGCGCTTCCGAGGTCCCTGGATGAACGTCGTGTAAGCTGTCAGCCGCGCCCCGGCGCTGCTCCGCGCCAGCATCCGCAACAGGTGCGCCGCGTCGCGCAACGTCGGCACCACCTTCTCGATGCCCGTGATCGCCACGTGGACGCGCGGCCCCTGCGGGTTCGGCAGCGTCGTCACCATCCGTCCGTTGCCCTCGTTCGTCACCAGCACAATGCCGCCTGTCTCCGCCACGAGGAAATTTCCACCGCTGATGCCCAGCCGCGCGCTCAGAAACTCCCGCCGCAACGCCTCGCGGGCGATCATCGTCAGCTTTGCGGGGTCATTAGTGAACGGCACGCCAAGCTTCTCCGCCAGCGCCTGGCCCACCTCGTCCCGCGTCAGATGCACCACCGGCGCGGTGAGATGGAACGGTGGGTCGCCCTTGAGTTGCGCGATGAACTCCCCCAGGTCCGTCTCGATGGGCCGCACCCCCGCCGCCTCCAGCGCGCGGTTGAGATGAATCTCCTCCGTCACCATGGACTTGGATTTCACCGCCTTCTCGACATCCAACTGCCGGGCCAGCTCGACGACATAGCGGCACGCATCCTCCGCCGTCGCCGCATGGTGGACGTGAATGCCATTGGCCGCCGCCGCGCGCTCGAACTGCGCCAGATGTTCGTCCAGCCGTTCCATCGCCGCCGCGCGGATGTCGTGCGCCCGCTGCCGCATCGCCTCCCATTCCGGCATCTCGGCGACGGCCTGCGCGCGCTTCTGGTGCGTCTGGCCCAGCGCGCGCGCCAGCGCCGCGCGGCGTTTCTCTTCAAGCACGGGCATCGGCATCATGCGTTGCCCCCTAGCAATTCGGCCAGATGCATCGTCTTCACCGGCGACCCGCGCCGCGTCAACATCCCTCCGATGTGCATCAGGCACCCCGCGTCGCCCGCCACGACCCACCGCGCGCCCGTGCGCTCGATGGCGGCCACCTTGTCCTCCGCCATCGTCGCGGAGACATCGGGAAACTTCACGCTGAACGTCCCGCCAAACCCGCAACACGTCGGCCCGTCGTTCAACTCAACCAGTTCCAGCCCATTCACCGCGCGGAGCAGTTGGCGCGGCTCCTTCTCGACCCGCAGCTCGCGCAGCAGATGGCAGGAGTCGTGGTAGGTCACCCGCCCGTTGAACCGCGCGCCCACGTCGGTCAGGCCGAGCCGGTTGACGAGGAACTCGCTGAACTCGAAGACGCGGTCGGCCAGCGCCGGCCGCACGCCGAGCAGGCCGGCGTAGAAATTCCTCACCATCGCCACGCACGAGCCGCTCGGCGACACCACCACCTCATAGCCATCGAACACGCGCACAAACCGCTTCGCCAGCAAAAGAGCCTCCGACTGCGCGCCGGAGTTGAACGCGGGCTGACCGCAGCAGGTCTGCCCGGCGGGATACTCCACCGTGTGGCCCAGCTTCCGCAGCAGCCGCGCCACGCCGAGGCCGGCCCGAGGCATGAATTGGTCCACCAGACAGGGAATGAAGAGTCCGATCCGCACGGGCGTAAGCCTAGTCGAGCGCTTCGCGCCGGTCAACGACGCGGGAAACGCAGCGCAAGGCAGCCGAGACACTCTGTGACGCGATTCTTGATGACACCTGAGCCTTTAATAGTCCCGCAAGCTCGATTAAGAAGTAACTGCTCAGGTAGCCGCCCGCTTTTGGGTGGCTACCTGAGCAGTTACCTTCGGTTTGCCGTTGGCGGTGATGTTCGCGGTAG